>JBAVQT010000113.1:0-2821 GCA_049694295.1 Candidatus Acidiferrales bacterium | reverse complement strand
TTTGCCGATGTCCTGGCCGATGTCCTGGCCGAAGCCCGGCCCATCGTCATCGCGGCAAAAAAAGCGTCCATCAAATCTAACGCAAGCCAACTCCAGCGGAAAGGGAAGTGTTGTGGGAGCCGCAAACTCTGCGGCGGACACGGAGGATCGCTAGTCGGCCGAATACGCTAGAAACTCTCGAAAGTTTGGAAACTTCAGGTCGCCAGCCGTCGCGCTTGATTGCCGCGCCGTTTCGATTGAACATTCATTGCCGGATTTCGTGCCCATAAACCCTAGGACGATTTATGCAGCGCGATCGTTCCATAGGTCGTCACAATGGTGATTCTCGGCCCGCCGCCGCCCACCGTTCCCGTCAGCCTCCCCGTGCCATTATCATTATTCAGTTGCAGCGTCGAATCGTCGAAATCGCTGTCCACCTCGCCCGAACTCGAGGTCGCCGTGATCTGAAATTTCGCGTCGTCCGGCAGCGTCAGGTCCACGCCCCCCGATTCGTTCGAGATCGCCACCGCTTGCGTCGGCGCCCGCGCGAACCGCACCACGATGTTGCCGTGCACGTCGCTCACCTCCAGCGCTCCGCCGACATTCTCCACATCCACATCTTTGTTGCGCGTGGCCACCTGCGCCGCGCCGCCCACGTCCGCGATTTGCAGATCGCCCGCGTCGAATTGCAGGCGCCCCGTCAGATGCGCCAGCGTCGCCGTCGTTTGCGCCGACGAAAACTGCGTGGTCCCGCCCACGTTGCGCGCCTGCACCTCTCCCGAAAATCCTCCCGCGATCGTCGCATCCCCGGTCACGTCGCCCACTTCCACGCTATCTCCATGCCCGTTCAGCCGCACACTCCCTTTAATATCGGTAATCCGCGTGTCGCCCGAGTTTACCGTCGCCGTCACGTCTCCGCCGCAATCGTGGACGTCCACATCGCCCGCGCCGGAATTTACCCCCACGTTTCCGTTGACGCCCGAAATCTGCACGACTCCGTGATTCGTCGTCGCCGTCACCGGGCTTTGCGCCGGAATCTGCACTTCCAGGTCCACGCCCAGGCGCATCGAATCGTCCGTGTCGTTCACCGGATGCACCGCGAATCCTCCGCCCGCCAGCGGCTCGATCACCACGTTGACGCTCTTTAATCGCTCCTGCGCCTGATCCTGGTTGTCGCCGCCCGCCGATGCCGACGCCGAAACGCGCAGTTCATTCCCGTCCGCCTCGTGAATCGTTATATCCCCGCGCCCAGTCGCCACCGCGATGCGCGCGCCCGCGGGAATCGTCCGCGCCGGCAGGTCCACGCTGCGCGACGCCTGCTCCCGGAATTTATTTTTATCCACATGGTCGAAATGCAGATTGTCGAGATGCAGGTCCGCGAGCTTTCCAGGCAGCCACTGCGCAATCGACATCGTCGCCAGCACCGCCACCACCAACACGACCAGCCCCGCCTCGCCGCCCGTCAGAAACGGCCCATGCGGACCCCCCTCTCGCTGCGCCAAAATATAATCGATCAGCTTCGCCAGTCCCCACAATATCAGCAGCACCGGCCAGTAATACCGCAGCAGATGCCCGATCCCCAGATCGGGATGGAATCTTTCCAGCAGCAGCAGCAGGCCCACCAGTATCAAGAGCAGCCCGCTGAATATCGAACTTCTCTGTGGCGTTCCGCCGTTCATCCCTTCGTCACCGGCCCACGTGCCCTTCCTTCGACGCCAGCGCCTGCACCACCATCACGATTCCCGGCACGATCAGCAGCAGCGGCCACAGAAAACTGAATCCGTATTGCGTGTACTGCCCCAGCAGAAAAATCACGCCCACCGTAATCAACGTCAGCGGGCCCATCAATCCGTGCACCCGGCAATTCCCGCATCCGCAGCCTGCGTTTCCGTCTGTCATTTCCGCCTCCCCGTCGCCACACTAGCGCTTGCGTTGCACCTGCTGCCAGGCCAGCCATACGCCCAGCGCGATCAATCCCACCGGCCACGCTTTCGCGAACCATTCCGATTGCAGCAATCCGAAATTCGCCAGCAGAAATAGCACGCCCAGCACGATCAGCACGATCGCTCCCATCGGCTTCCGTCCCGGGTGCGAGTTCGCCGGCGTCTCGATCGTGCCCACCCCTGCGGGAGCCGTTCCATACTCTGCGCCCGTCGCTCCTTGGTTCGGATTTCCACTCGCTGCGCCCGGCGCCATGCCAGCCGCTGGCACCGGGTCAAACACCAGCCCCGGCTGTGGCTCGCCCGTCAGCCGCGCTTTCGCCACGCGATACGCATCGATCGGCATGTAAAAATAAAAACACGCCAGCGCGATGCCAAACAGCGCGTAATAAGCCGCTCCCGGCAAATCCGACGACAGTGCCGCGATCAGCCCGCCGAACACCAGCACATGAATCAGCGCCTTCACATACTCGCCGTTGTATACCGCGCCCAGTCCCGGTATGAATCCCAGCACCACGGCCACCGCCGCCGATGGATGCATCGGTTCGATCTTCAATGGCGCCGGCCCCGGCAGCGTCCCGGGAATTTGCGTCCCCGGAGCCTGCTCGCCGCTCAACATTCGTCCCAGGCAGTCCTCGCAGTAAAGCGCTCCGCGCACTTCGCGTGTGCACTGCGGGCACAGTGGCTTGCCGCATTGGCGGCAGTATCCGGTTGCTTGCTCATCGGTATGAACGGCGCAATTCATTGGGCGCTCCTCTGGTCCACGGCATCGAACTCTTCATTCGGCGGCATCGCCGCGGACGCCGGCATCGCCACGGCGTATAAGCTGCCGTTGCGAATCTGCGTTCGGTTGTGACGCGGATATTCCTGCGATTTTTCTTCCGGCGACCCATCCTTCGGCC
>JBAVQT010000112.1:0-1538 GCA_049694295.1 Candidatus Acidiferrales bacterium | reverse complement strand
ATCGCCAGCAGGCCCGCCAGCGGAAACATGTCGCGCCGTAATCCGCGAAAAACCATCAGCGCCAGCGCCACAATGCCGACCGCCGCCATATGCGGCCGCTCGACGCCTCTGCGCCGGCGCGTCCGCGCCAGCACCGCCAGCACGCCGATCTCAAACGCAAAGCTGATGATTCCGCCCCGTGAGCCCGCAAGAATCAGCGCCCCCACCGGCACAATCGCCAGCAGGCCTGCCAGCGGGAACATATCGCGCCGTAATCCGCGAAAAACCATCAGCGCCAGCGCCACCGGCAGGGTTAGCTCCACGAAGCCCGCGAAGTGGTTGCGGTTGACGTACGGCCCGAAAATATCGCCGCCCTCAAACGGCCGTCGAATCCAATATATTTTCCCCTCAGACGTGAAATGTTGGATGATTCCCAGCAGGGAAGCCGCAAAACAGAGAAAAATCAGAAACCAGGCCAGCCGCGTGATATCAGCGCGCTCCTGAAACGCCTGCACGCTCAAAAAGAAAAATATGACGCAGGCCACCAGCTTCAGCAGCTCTACGCGCGTCAAGTACGGATACACGCTGGCGCGAAATAGCAATTGCAAGCACGCAATCCCTACCAGACCCAGAAGTGGCCACATCAACGGCGTCCAGCGAATCTTGCGGCCCGGATTGCGGAACACCACTAGGGCCCACAGGACCAGCAGTCCCGCCGCCCCAATCTCCAGCAGCGATTCCGACCAAACCTCCACCACACCGTGAGCCCCCACGGCAAATGCCGCCAGCAGGCAGAGACCGATGCGCAGCGCCTTCATTTCGCCTGTGGCTCCGCCGCTCCGCCGGTGGGAAGCAGCGATACGTCTGCGATCCACACCGACCCGCTCAGCTTGCTGTCAAAGAGGCGGCTTTGCACCCGGCGGAGTCCCACCGAAAGAAAATGAGTGTCAGGTCCAGTCGAAATATCTACTTCACCGGCGGTCCAGGGACGCGACCCGATTAGATTTTCGGTGACGGCGGAAATCGCGGCGGGATGTGCGGGATCCTGGATCAGAAAACGCATCCCGCTTTCCGTCGAGATTGTTTCCGTACGCATCAACACATGGAAATGGTAAGCCCGCGACGGTTCGACGGGCACAAATTGGACCGGATAAGTCAAATCCAGGTTGGTTCCTCCGCTGAATTCAATATGAACGGAACGCCCGCTGGCTGCCGATGCGGGCCGCGCGTCGAATTCGATCACCGCGCCCAGTGGGTTCTCCCAGCGCCAGCCTAGCCCGCCGTTGACGAAATCGTTCGAAAAATCTCCGTCCCAGATGCGATCGCCGTCGGCCGGCGCGTCGTAATGCATTCCGGCTGCGGCCAGCGCCTGCGGCCAAGCCGCGCGAGCTTCATCGCCTCTGTTTCCTTCAATCAACGTTTGAAAAAATGGGAAAGTGTTTTCGAGCGGTAACGGTTTACCCATCGCGATCAAGCGTTGCCACACCTGGATGGCCGGATCAGGCTGGTGGATGGAGGCGAAAAACGCCAGCGTTTCCAAATATGCCTTTGGGTCGGCC
>JBAVQT010000111.1:0-4622 GCA_049694295.1 Candidatus Acidiferrales bacterium | reverse complement strand
GCCCGGCCGCCACGTCGCGCTGTATCTGGGCCTCAAGCGCGTCCGCCCGCATCGCGAAATTTTCGTCGCACTCGATCAAGCGCAAATTCTCGCGCCCCAGGCCCGCCACCTTCACCGCTTTCTCGATCGACGAATGCGCCTGCTTGGAAGTGTAGGCCACCAGGCGCCCGTCGCAACCCCGCTCGTTCGAGGCGCAGTTGGTGGCTCGCTCGCGCGCCGCCAGCAGGGCGCAGAGCGACGCGCTCGAGGCAGTGTCTTGAATCACGCCGCCGCCCGCGCCGCGTGACGTAAATTTTTCCGGCAATCCGAGCATTTCCGCGACCCAATCCAGCACGTGCGTCTCGAGCTCCGTGCAAGCCGGGCTGGTGGCCCACAGCATTCCCTGCACTCCCAGGCCGGCCGAAAGCATTTCTCCCAAAATAGACGGAAACGAATTATTCGACGGGAAATATGCGAAGAAATTCGGCGACTGCCAGTGCGTAACGCCGGGCAAAATCAGCCGCTGCATGTCCTGCATCATGGCGTCAAACGGCTCGCCCTGTTCGGGCGCGCTGGCGGGCAGTGACGCGCGAATCGCGCCTGGCCGCGCCTGCGACATTACCGGATAAGTTTCGACTTGCTCGAAGTAGTCCGCGATCCAATCCACCGCTGCTTTTCCTTGCCGGCGGAACTCTTCGGCAGTCATGTGATAGCTCTTCGGCTCGCTCATTTGCGTGGCCCTGCCCCTTCCAATGTGTAATTTTTGGCTCGGGCATCATCCGTCAGGGATGAAGCCCACCTGGTAACGGTACCGCCGCCCGCGTTCGGTGCGCTTGTAAATTGCCGCTGGGAATTTGCGGCCTCCCGCAGCCCGCAGCGGCCAAATAGATTGCGACGGCTTGCAGCGAAGTGCAAGACATTACCCAATTGTGACAACGCGCTGCCCCCCAGAGCCAATCGGCCGGGAGCCGGATAAAGCGCCAATGCAATGGAGCCGCCCAGTCCCGTTTCGGAACTTCAGATAGCCTTTATTTACAATCACTTACGGGAACCCATCCCAGTTTGCCTCTCCCACAACGTTGGCTCTCGAATTGCCGATCTATTTTCACTCTCAGAGGCTCCGCCGCTATGGGCGCCGGTGAAGCGAACCCGGTAGGCGGCCCTGCCTGGAAACTGAAAGCCCTCCAGCGCCGCGGGGATTGACCCGCGGCGTGTTTCCGGCGGGCGCACTGGAGTTGGGCAACCGGCAGAAGGAAATAGTGTCGCCGCGGCGGGGGTCGCGGTGGATAAGCAGATCGGAAGGCCGCTCGGGGCAAAAAGGGCGATGCAAGACGAAGAGAGTGGAGTAGAGTCGCACGGCGCAGATCAGGGGGCAATGTGGCGCTGTTCGTGCTAATTATCGTAGGTATCGTGGTGGCGCAGACTTGGGTTGATTTCCGCGACACCAATAGAGACTGGGTCCCGCCGGACTGGGCCAAAGGCGCGGCGCTGGCAGGCGTGCTGGCGGCGTTGCTTACGGCGGCATCGTCTTTCGCGTCTTTCTGGATTGAAGAAGCAGGCAGCTCCACCGACGGCGGCTTTCTACCGCATACGTTCTGGCCGGAGCTGGGTTTCGTATTGTGCGTGATGGGGGTGATGATCGCGGCGATGCGCAAAAATCGCCTGCGAATCATGATTCTCTTCGTCGGCCTGATCACCGCGGTCTTCGTTTTCCTTTTCCGGCTTTCCTAGCGCCACGCGCATCCCTCTCATTCCCTGGGTTTCCCGTCTTATTTTCCGTCATTCGCCGGTATATGGGTGCCATTCGCCGAAAAGCGCAAGACGCTTTTCCCCCGTGCCCGTATCCTCGCATTGTTGGCGGCACCTATCGCGGGAGAAAAGCACATGGCAAATGCAAATCGGCAGCAGCTTTCGGCAGCGCGGTGGCAGGCGGCGGCAGGCGTGTTCGCGGCCGCGATCCTTTTGATTCTTGTGGGAATCGTGTTTCAATTGGGCGAGATCGGCTACGGCCACTTCAGCGCGCAGAATCTTTGGGTGCTCTCCACCCTGGCGACGACCGTCTGGCACGTAGCCGCCGCGCGGCTCAACGGCCCTGGCGTGCATGATCTGGCGCAATTCTGGCCGTTGCTGCCGGTCGTCTTGGGTTTCTCGATCTTTGCGGTAGCTGGCTCGGTGGGACGGCTCCTGGCAGGCGGTTCGCCGGGGCAAGGTCAAAGTCATGGTGAATAATTGGGCTCGCCCCAGAAACGGGCTGTTTTTCGGAGTGCTGATCATTGCGGTCGGCATTCTGTTTCTGCTCGATTCTCTGGGCTACGTTACGGCGGGTTACGTTTTCCAGACTTTCTGGCCGGTGATTTTGATTTATTTCGGCGTCACGCACCTGCTATGCCGCGAAGGCGGCCGGCGATCGTTGTGGGGCGTGGCGCTGATTGTAATTGGCGCGCTGTTTTTGCTCTCCAATCTCGGAATATTTAACGCGCGTTTCGGTTTTGACACGCTCTGGCCGCTGCTCATAATCCTGGCGGGCGTGATGATGATCCTCCGCACCTATGCCAGCCGCAGCTACGGAATGCGAGGCGGACCTCAGGCGTCCTTGCCGAACGACCCGGCGGCAGACGCGAGCGCTGCTCCGGGACCCGCCGATGCGAGCTCGCCCAACGCAACGGGCTCGCCCTACAGTTCGCGTTTCGACGGAGGCCCAAGCTATATGCGCGGCCCTTGGCGCTGGATGGATCGCTGGTCCGCGCATTGGGCAAACTCCGAAGCGGTGGAGGGCGAAATGAATCCGGTGGCGATCTTCGGCGGCGTGCAACAGCGTTTCTCGATGAAGAATTTCAAGGGCGGCTCGATAATGGCATTCTGCGGTGGATTTGAAATCGATCTCACACGCGCCGACATCGAGGGCGATACGGCCGTGATCGACGCCAGCGCTTTCATGGGCGGCGGCGAGATTCGAGTTCCCATCAATTGGCGGATCGATATTCGCGGCGTCGCGATACTGGGCGCCTACGCCGATGAAACACATCAGGAGATTCCCGCTCCGCCCGCTGTCGCCAAGCGCTTGATCATCCGGGGATTCGCCACGCTCGGGGGCGTGGTGATCAAGAATTAAAGCCGGACCATGCATCCGATCCTGAGCCAAACGCGCCGGCTGGGTCTCTACCTCCTGGCGTGGATTCCCTTCGCGGCCCTGCTGGCGGTCCTGCTGGCTGTTCCCCACACGCTCAGTTGGCGCGAGGCGGCGCTGCTTTCGGTTCCGCTCTCTCTGCTTTACGCCTTCATCTGCATTTCGGCCTGGTATCCGTGTCGCGCGCGCCCTTTGGACCGCTCCCCTTTTTCGCGAGTTCTCTCCGAGCATCTGGTGGGCGCTTGCGTCGCAACGGGACTGTGGCTGGTGGCCGTCGAGTTCGGCACCTACGAGATGGGCCACACGCACTATTTTCCCGGGATTCACCAGCGCATCATTCCCGACTATCCGCTGATCGCCGTGGCCGGCTTCCTGATCTATCTCTTCTGGGTCGCGTTTTACTACGTGCTGATTGCGCTCAACGCTTCGCGGGACGCCGAAGCGCGCCTCCTGCAGGCCGGCCTGCTGGCGCGCGAAGCGGAGTTGCGCGCGCTGAAGGCGCAGGTGAATCCGCACTTTCTTTTCAACAGCCTCAATTCGATCAGCGCGCTCACCGCATCGGATCCCGCGCGCGCGCGCGAAATGTGCATCCTGCTGGGAGATTTTTTGCGCCGCACGCTGGGGCTCGGCGAAAAATCCGCCATCCCGCTCGAAGAAGAGCTCTCCCTGATCCGCTCGTTTCTGGCGGTCGAAAAAGTCCGCTTCGGCGACCGCATCCGCATGGAGGAAGAAATCGATAAGGAAGCGCAAAGCGTTGCCGTGCCGCCGCTGCTGCTGCAACCGCTAGTGGAAAACGCCGTGGTGCACGGCATCGCCAACCTCATCGAAGGCGGCTCGATTCGCCTGGCGATCCGGCGGCTGCCGGGAAGAATTTCAATTCTGGTGGAAAACAGTTTCGATCCAGACGCGCCGCCGCGGCGCAAGAGCGGCGTCGGCCTGGTCAACGTGAGGCAGCGATTGGCGGCGCGCTACGCGGGACGCGCCACCATGGACGTCAGCTCCGAAGCGGACCGCTTTCGCGTGGCTATTTCCTTGCCGGATGAAAGCAAGGAGGCGGCAGCGTGAGCGCAGCGAGCGATCCAATCATCCGCGCGGTAATCGTGGACGATGAGGAACTGGCGCGCCAGGTGCTCCGCGAGTTCCTTTCCGCGCACCCGGAAATCGAACTGGTGGCGGAGTGCGCCAACGGGTTCGAAGCCGTGAAAGCCGTTGCGGAAACAAAACCCGATCTTCTTTTTCTCGATATTCAGATGCCCAAGCTCGACGGCTTCGAAGTCCTCGAGCTGATCGCCGCGGGCCCGGCCATTGTTTTCGTGACGGCCTTCGACAACTATGCGATCCGCGCCTTTGAAGTGCACGCCGTGGATTATCTCTTGAAGCCGTTTGGCGCCGACCGCTTCGAAGCCGCGCTGGCGCGCGCCAAGGAACGCATCAGCGGCAAAAGTCCCGCGCTCACCACCAGTCCATCCGATCTGGCCGCCGCGGCGCGTCCGCCGGCGCAGCATCTCGATCGCGT
>JBAVQT010000110.1:0-2621 GCA_049694295.1 Candidatus Acidiferrales bacterium | reverse complement strand
GCTACGCCACCTGGCGCCATAAGCCTGGCGCGACTCCGGCAAGCGGAGCCGCGGCCCCCAACTAGACTTCGCGCGAAGTCCCCGGGGGCCTCGGCATTGACTCTCTCGGCTGCTCGCGAGAACATGCAACCCGTGGCGCTGCCCGGATTCTCCTGGGCCCGGTTGTCCGCCAGCCGGCTCGTTATCAGGCTCGATTCGACTTCACATTCGAGGAGGAAAAATCATGTTCAAGAAAACTTTGCTTTGCAACGTGGCCTTGTTCGCTGCGCTGGTGTCGGCTGGAGTGATACTTGCGCAAGCGCCCGTGGTCAACATCGATCACCACAGGCATCCCTCGCTGGCCGCTGCTCAGGAGCATGTGGTGCAAGCCTATCAAGCGGCCGATCAGGCGCAGGCCGCGCATAAGGATGAACTTGGTGGCCATGCGGAGAAGGCGAAAGATCTGCTTGCGAAAGCAGACGCGGAGTTGCGAGCGGCCGCGAGCTACGCCGATCAGCACGGCCGGTAGAGCAATGCGCCGGAGTCCGGCTCGGACCCGGTCCGCGAGTCGGACACGCCGGCAAAGTCCGTTGCCGGCGATGCGTGATTGCGATCACTGGTTTTCGTGCTCGCTTTGCGTCGTGGTTTCCCGTGGCCGGTTTTGAGCAGGATTGACCCTGCGCGGCCGCGCGAGTAGACTCCCCGAAGACGCACTGCGCGCGGTGGGGCCCGCGGAGCGATCTGCCAACCTCCTTGGAGTTCCGGATGAGCCGCGGGGTGAAGTGTCTCGGCATGGCACGATTTGCGCTTCGGTGCGGACTTCTGTTCAGCGCCGGGATCGCATGCGCCATCGCGCTAGCGTGGAGCACGCCGGCGGCCTTCGCGCAGGATTCCGCGAATTCCACGAACGGTACGCAGACGTCTCCTGCTCCCGCAGCGCCACCGCCGGCATCGGCTCAGGTTCCTGCCGGACAAAGCGCACCACCATCGCAATCTTCCAACGCACCGGTATCCGGCAGCACTGCGGTGCCGCAATCATCTGCCGCGCCGACCCCCGTTGAGCCTGAAGCACCAGCTCCGGAAGTGGACACTCACAGTTCCGCAGTGCCATTTCAGGTGCGTGTGAACCTGGTGCCCGTCCGCGTGATTGTGCGCGACGCGAAGGGCCGCGCGGTAGGCAATCTGACACGGGATGATTTCATGGTATTGCAGGACGGCAAGCCGCAGACGATCACAAATTTTACGGTCGAGACGCCGGCGGCGCTGCTGGCGAAGGTTGCCAACGCCCCCTCCGAGACGGATGCGGCCGGAACGCCGCAGACTCCGGCCACCGAACCACCCAGCCGGTTCGTAGCGCTGCTTTTCGACGATGTGCATCTTTCGTTGCAAGATCTGATGAACGCGCGCCTGGCGGCCGATCACTACGTGGCTTCCTCGCTCGCGACGACCGATCGCGTGGCAGTGTTCACAATTTCCGGGCAGACCCAGATGGATTTCACGGCGGAGCGCGCCAAGCTCACCGACACTCTCAATCATCTGATGCCGCGCGCGGTGGGGGCGGGCGATCCCACGGGCGGATCGGAGTGCCCGCCGATCGACTATTACGAGGCGGCGCAAATCGTTGACATTCACGATTCAGAGGCGATGGCGGTGGCCACCCAGGACGCTCTTTACTGCCTGAACCAGGGTAATATCAGCGCCAACGCCACCACGGCCGCGGCGCAGTTGCAATCTGCACAGATGGAGGCCCAAGCGGACGCTGTCCGCATTCTGAACGAGGGCGATATACAGACCACTTTCGCGCTGCGGCGACTGCTCGAAGTGGTGCGCAGGATGTCGACGCTGCCGGGCCAGCGCGGCATCGTGCTGGTTTCGCCGGGCTTCATTTACCCGGAGCATGAAGCTGAACTTTCGACGCTGATCGAGCGCGCGCTGCGCTCCGACGTCTTCATCCACACGCTCGATGCGCGCGGGCTTTACACCCCGGACCCGGGGCAGGACATTTCGCAACCAGGATACGTGGGTAATCCCACACTCGCCGGCCAGCGCGAAAGCTTGCGCATCGCCGGGCAGAACTCGCAGATGGAAGTGCTGATGGCGCTATCCGACGGCACCGGGGGCGTGGCATTTCACAACAACAACGATCTGGACGCGGGATTCCGGATGATCGCGGCGACTCCGGAAGTGTCTTATGTGATCGCCTACGCGCCGCTGAATCTCAAGAATGACGGCCGTTTTCATACCCTGAAGGTGAAGCTGACAGTCAAAGAAAAATACGAAGTGCAGGCCCGGCGCGGATTTTTCGCGCCCACCAAGAGCCAAACTCCCCAGGAGCTGGCGGAGCAGGATATCCGCGACGCCGTCTTCTCGCAGGACGAATTGCGCGGGCTGCCGATCGAAATTCAAACCCAATATTATTCCACCGGTCCGGCGGCCGCCAAGCTGGCGGTGCTGGGGCACGTCAACATCTCGGGAATGCAATTCGAGAAGGCGGATGGCCGGAACGACGACGATTTGACGGTGGTGACCGCGATTTTCGACAACAACGGAAATTTCGTAAGCGCGGAAGAAAAAACAGTGCAGATGAAACTGCTGGATGCCACGCGCGCGCGGCTGTCGCGCACCGGGCTGACCGTCAAGAC
>JBAVQT010000109.1:0-5085 GCA_049694295.1 Candidatus Acidiferrales bacterium | reverse complement strand
TCCCGAAATGGCGCAGTGTGGCGGCTTTGAAACGCCGCGGACACACCTCCCGCGAATCCCGGCGCCGGAGCAAACGCCAAATCAATGAAACGGGAGGCCTTGCCGATACAGTTAGGTGACGAAACCTTTGGTGCCACACCTGCTTCGATTGTGTTGCAGGCCGGGCGACGGATGAAGCCGCGCCACGCTTGGCGCGCGTAGGAAGAGTTTAGGGAGGTAGCCATGGGCACGGTAAGCACGAGGATGCTGGACACCGGGCGGAGAAGCATCGAGTCGCGAAACTTTCAGGAAGCGCTTCGCACCAGGATCGTGGGGCAGGACGAAGCCGTGCAGGCGGTCGTGGATTTGTACCAGGTGTTTCGGGCGGGGCTGAACTCGCCGGGCCGGCCCGTCGGAAATCTTCTTTTTCTTGGCCCCACTGGCGCCGGAAAAACGCGCGTGGTGGAAGCAACGGCTGAAGTCTTGTTCGGTGATCCCCGAGCGGTAATTAAAGTGGACTGCGCGGAGTTTCAGCACTCGCATGAAATTGCGAAATTGATCGGTTCGCCTCCCGGATATTTGGGCCACCGCGAGACCCATCCGCTGATCACCCAGGAAGCCCTGACGCAGTATCACACCGAGAAGCTCAAGATCTCTTTCTTGCTGTTTGACGAAATTGAAAAGGCATCCGACGCGCTATGGCAGCTACTGCTCGGCATTCTCGACAAAGCGACTCTGACGCTGGGAGACAATCGGCGCGTGGACCTGTCGCAAACCGTGATTTTCATGACCTCGAATTTGGGAAGTGCGGAGATCGCCGAATTAATGACCGGCGGATTGGGCTTCGCTCCGGCGATGAATCCGCAACTACGGCCGAAGCTGGACGAAAAAGTGGAGAAGAGCGCGACCGAGGCGGCCAAGAAGAAATTTGCGCCGGAGTTCATGAACCGAATCGACAAGGTGATCGTGTTTCACGCCCTGCGATCCGAGCAACTCGAACAGATCCTCGAGATCGAATTGGGGATGGTGCAGCAGCGCGTGCTGGAGACCGCGAAGGGGCGATTCCTATTTCGTGTGACGCCGTCGGCGCGGGATTTTCTGTTGCTCGAAGGAACGGATTTGAAATACGGAGCGCGGCATTTGAAACGCGCCATCGAGCGTCACCTCGTCTATCCCTTGGCCAGCTTGCTGGCCACCGAGCAGGTGTCGCTCGGCGATGTGCTTTCGATCGATTGGAACGGCAGCGAACGCAGTCTCTCGTTCCTGAAAGAGGCCGAAGGAGCGCTGCTCCCGATGGATGCGCCCGCGCCGGAGATAAACACCCAAAGGGAGGCGGCTTCCGCGGAATCGGGGCGCCACGCCATCCCCGCGCGGGCCAGCTTGGCGTTCAGCGAACACTGGCCGGTGCGTCCGCTGCGATAGCCGCGAATGGGGCCAAGCGGCCCCGCCGCGCTGACCTTCGCCGCTCGCCAAACTGAAAAATGAAACTCCCTCTAGTGACCGAATTCCGCAAATCCGTCGCCGACCAGCGCTCCGTCGACCGCGCTGCAAATCTTGACGCCGCGAGCTCTCTGTACGAACAGCCGCGAGCCCTGCGCGGTGAGCTGAATCCTTCGCGAATGAAAAACCCAACCACCAAACCGCAGGCGACCCGAATGCACGAGAAGGTGACGGGTTGAGCGACTCAGAACCAACCGGCCACCCCGATCCATCCACGGCCGCCGATTCGCGTCTGGTCGCCGCGAAGCAGCCGAAGCTACCCCTGCGCATGCGGATTGTCCGCGGGATCGGCGGGAGCTGGGAGCGCTGGCAAAATCCGTGGATGTGGGGCACCGCAGTCGTGTTCGCCGCAGCGTACTTGACGCTCGATCGCGCAACTGTGGATTTTCAGATGTGGAGCGAGATCAGCGCATGGTATCCGCCATCGGGACTGACCGAGGGCTTGCTGACGGGGTTGGGATTGTCGTTCACTCCCGTGGTGTTGCTCACCGGAATGACCGCGGCCATCGTGAATTATCACCAGTTGCCCGGTTCTTATGCCTTCTGGATCACGAATTTCGCGATGATTGCCGGGTACGGAGGCGCGGCCGCCTTTCTGCGGTTTAGAAAACTCAATCTCCAGTTGCAGACACTGCGGGACGGCGTCGCATACGTGCTGACCGCTCTCGCTGCGGCGCTGGCGGTCGCCCTCACGGGAACAGTTGGCCTGATCTGGGATGGCACGCTGCCGTCGGGGCAATATTGGAGGGCGGCTATCAACTGGTGGATCGGTGACGCGGTGGCGCTGACATGTATAACGCCATTTCTCTTGATCTACTTGCTGCCATGGGTTCGGAAGGGTGACGCGGAGCACCAGGCGCGAAAACGGCGGCAAGCGGCGGGCGACGCAGAGAGTGCCGGGAATTTCGAGTCGGCGCCAATGCCCGAGGCGGGGAATCTGCCGCAACACCACCGTGCGGAAATTCGCCGTAGCGTGGAAAACGTGATGCAGGTGGTGGCCATCGCGGCGTCGCTGTGGATCGTATTCGGCTGGAGAGATGCAAGGAGCAGCCAACTCACATACTTGCTATTTCTGCCGGTGACTTGGACTGCCGTGCGGAGGGGCGTCCGGGGCGTGGCAGCCGCGCTGCTGCTGCTGAATCTGGGCGCCACCGCGATCCTTTGGCTGCTGCCCTCGAGGCTTCATGACTTGACCGTGCTCCAGGGATCCATGCTGGTGGTCTCGGTGACGGGATTGTGCCTGGGCACGCTGGTCACCGAGCGCTTTGAGACCCAAAGAAAAGCGATAGAAAGCGAAGAGCGATACCGCGCCGTGATCGGAGCCATGCGTGAAGGCATCGTGCTGCAAAACGCCAAGGGCGAAGTCACCGCGTGCAACGCCAGCGCCGTGCGCATCCTGGGGTTGACGCCGGAGCAGTGCGAGGGCCAGCGCCCCATGGATTCCGCGTGGGACGCTATTCGCGAGGACGGCACACGATTTCCAGGCGCGGAACGTCCTGCCAACGTGACGTTACGCACGGGGCGGTCGCAGTCGGACGTCATCATGGGTCTGCAGAAACCTCGCGGCGAGCCGCGATGGATCTCCGTGAATAGCGAGCCGCTGTTTCTTTCGGGGCAAAGAAAACCACACGCGGTGGTGTGCACGTTTACGGACATTACGCCGCGGAAGAAAGCGGAAGACGACCTCAGAAACGCCAAGGAATCGGCCGAGGCGGCGCTGCGGGCTAAGGGCGAGTTTCTGGCCAACATGAGTCACGAACTGCGCACGCCGATGAACGGAATTCTCGGCATGACCGACCTGACTCTGGGTACCGAGTTATCTTCCGAGCAGCGCGAATATCTGAGAATGGTTCGCACCTCGGCCGAAGCGTTGCTGACCCTCATGAATGACGTTCTGGATTTCTCGAAAATGGACGCGGGAAGGCTGGCCATCGATCCCGTCGAGATGGCATTGGAGGAACATCTCGAGAAAGCGCTCCGCGTGATGCAGCACCGCGCGCGCGAAAAGGGACTCGATCTGCTTTGGCGCTTAGGACCGGGCGTTCCCGCGTGGATTGTGGGCGATCCGCTGCGGCTCATGCAGGTACTCATGAATCTGGTGGGCAACGCGGTGAAATTCACGCGCACCGGATCGATTGTCGTGTCGGTCGAGAAACAGAACCAGGAGGGACGGTCGATCGTGCTGCATTTCGAAGTGCGCGACACCGGAATCGGAATCGCCAGGGAAAAACAACGGCTGATCTTCGAAGCCTTTACCCAGGCCGATAACTCGACCACCAGAAAATACGGCGGCACCGGGCTCGGACTTACGATTTCCAAGGGCCTCGTCGAGTCGATGGGTGGCCGCATTTGGGTCGAGAGCCAACCGGGAGCCGGAGCGTCATTTCACTTCACGGCGAGAGTCGGATTAGCCGGTGTGCAAGACGAAATCGCCGCGCGGCCCCAGGCCGAGCAGGAGCTTGCGAAATGAGCGCCCCATTCTTGCCGGTCGAAGGGAAAAAGAAAATCTTCGTAGCCGAGGACGATCCGGTCTCGCTGCGCGTGCTGGAGGCCTTCCTTTCCAAGTGGGGATACGAAGTGACGGTCGCGGCAAACGGCGAGGAAGCGCTGCGGGCTCTGGTGAGCGACAACGCCCCGCGTATGGCCGTCCTCGACTGGATGATGCCCGGAATGGAAGGAGTCCAAGTCTGCCGCCGGCTGCGCGCCAACCCCGGCCGTCCTTATGTTTACATTTTAATTTTGACCGCGCGCACTCAAAAAGAAGACATGCTGGCGGGCTTGGATGCCGGCGCCGACGACTACTTGACCAAGCCCTTCGACGCCCGCGAGCTGCATGCCCGCCTTCGCGTCGGGCAGCGCATCGTCGACCTGCAGGACCAGCTCATCGGCGCGCGCGAAGAGCTGCGTTTTCGCGCCACCCATGATGCTCTCACTGGAATCTACAACCACGGTGAAATTCTCGACGTCGTGCGGCGCGAGCGTTTTCGGCAGGAGCGCGAAAGCGGTTCGTTCGCCATAATTCTCGCCGACCTCGATCATTTCAAGAATGTGAATGACTCGTTTGGCCACCTCGCGGGCGACGTCGTGCTGCGTGAGGCCGCGCGGCGGATCGCGGCGGCCGTGCGCCCGTACGATTTCGTGGGCAGGTTCGGCGGCGAGGAGTTCCTCGTGGTGGTTCCGGCCGCGGATGCGAGCGGCGCAATGGCCACCGCCGAGCGTGTTCGGCGCACAGCGGCGGCCGAGGCCGTGACAACGGCCGAGGGAGACGTTCGATTCACGCTCAGCCTGGGAGTCGCCGTGAGTAGCGCAGCTCAGCCGCGAGACCCGCGGGAGCTCTTCAGCATGGCCGACGAAGCTCTGTATCGCGCTAAGGAACTCGGGCGAAACCGCGCCGAACTCGCCGTGCCAGCGGACGCAGCACGCGAAAGTTCTTCGGTGGCGCCTGTCCCTGCTGGGAAATCCGAGTCACGTTGACGCCGGCCCGCGCGCCACAAATCCTGACGTTTCTCAGCCGCGTTTCGCGCCGCAAGAACTTTTTTTGTCGAAAATTTAGTTTTTCCGCGAGGGTCAGGTTCCGCTGAGACTGAAGAGAAGTATCGCCAGCAC
>JBAVQT010000108.1:0-2395 GCA_049694295.1 Candidatus Acidiferrales bacterium | reverse complement strand
GTGGAGATGCACTCGGAAAGGGCTTCGCGGATTTCGCTGTCGTCGATGGTGACGGTGCGGGGCACACCCTCGATCAGATTGCGGCCCTTGACCTCGAGGGTGAGCGGCTTTTCCAGCGGATACGCCGAGCCGATCTCAATTTTGATCTGTTCGGCGGTGCGTTCGCCGACCAGCAAATTGTATTTGCGCTTGAGATAGTGCATCACCGCTTCGTCCATTTCATTGCCGGCGACGCGAACGGAACGCGAATACACGATGCCGCTCATGGAGATCACCGCGATATCCGTGGTGCCCCCGCCGATATCCACCACCATATTTCCGGAGGGTTCTTCGATGGGCAGGCCGGCGCCGATAGCGGCGGCCATGGCCTGCTCGACCAGATAGACCTCGCTGGCGCGCGCGCGATAGGCGGAGTCCTGCACGGCGCGCTTTTCCACGGGCGTGATTTCGCTTGGAACGCCGATGACGATTCGCGGATGGACCAGGACGCGGCGGTTATGAGCTTTCTGGATGAAATAGGTGAGCATCTTTTCGGTGACTTTGAAGTCCGCGATCACGCCGTCTTTCATGGGCTTGATAGCCACCACGTTGCCTGGCGTGCGGCCGAGCATTTCCTTGGCTTCGCGGCCCACAGCCACCACATCGCCGCTATTCTTGTTGATCGCGACGATGGAAGGCTCGTTGACCACGATGCCTTTGCCGCGCGCGAAGACCAGTGTGTTGGCCGTGCCTAGATCGATGGCCAGGTCGGATGAGAACAAGCTGAAGACCGACCTCATGCTATAGCCGTTTTTATTCACGTGCCGCTTCCCCCCAAGATTCGATGAGCGCCGCCGCCGAGGCGGCTCGACAGGCGCCCCCGCGCCCTTGCTGCTATGGAATGACTACATCCACGCGTTTGATAGCCGTGCCCCCGCGCCGATTCTGGCCCGTGATGACGATGGTGTGGCTGCCCCGCGCCATGGGCTGGGCGAAATAACGGAAACGGCCATCGGGCTGGATATCGGCCACCTGTTCGCCATTGATGATCAGCGCGGCGCCGGGCTCGGTGCGTCCTATCACTTCCACGACGTTGCCCTGCAGCTCGGTGTCGTCAACCTCGAGGAGCATTTCCTGCTCCTTGCCCTGGGCCACCAGCGTGAACTTGAACGCATCACTAGGATCGCTCAAATTGTTTTTCGCATCAATGGCGCGCACACGCCAGAAGTAATCGCCGGGCTCGATGCCGGTGATGTCCAGATTGTCACTCGCCGTGCGTTTGTCGACTACGGTCCGATTGAACATGGAGGTGGTGCTGACCTGGAAGTCGTACATCGTGGCGGTATTCACCGTTTTCCACGAGAAGTGGATGGGATCGCGGTGCAAATCGGACACAATGATGGGCGAAAGATTCAGCGGCTGGATCAGTTCGGGCGGCGCCAGGACGTCGCTTTTCAGGATCTGGCCGCTTGGCGTGACCGTGGCGCGCTCCCATTGACCGATGTCCAGATGTTCGTTGCCGCGCTGCAGTTCGGCGCTGCCGGAATCGACGGTAATCTGCTGCTCCTGGGTCTGCGGATCGCTGGTGACGGCGGCGCGCGAATTGGCTTGCAGCGAAGCGACGGCATTGGCGAACGAAACCTCGGCCTTGGATCCGGGAATCTCCCAGGAGCCGGTGGCCAGATCGACCTGTCCGGAACTGATATGGACGCCTACGCTGGAGGCATGATCCTGAGCGACCACGTTTTCTTCCACGGTGACCAGGGTGTCGCCCTTGACGGTGTAAGTGGTACCGTCGCCGAAGGCAATGCGGGCCACGCCCTCGGAATCGGTCTGGATCAAATCGCCCTTATCGAGAGTGATCTGGTAGTCGGCGTTGACCCACTGCACGGAATTCACTTTTTTTACCTGCACGTGCCCATCGAGATTGACGAAGCGCGCCTGGCGGATCGAAATGTTGGCGGCGGCGTTGTCCGACGGGCCCAGGCTGGTGGAAATTTTTTGGACCAGCCTGGCGGAGGCTGCCGGAAAAATCAGGTAGATGACGGTTAGCAAGATCACGGAAAGTACGATGACGTAGAGCGCGACGGTGCGGTATTGCACCGTGTGCCAATAGACCTCCACGCGAGATATCTTGGCTTTATCAGCGGCGGGTCTGAAGGCGGTCATGGCGATTGGAGTCCAGTTTTACAATCTAGCACAGCGGTTTTCGACGCGGAGAAGTGCGGCGAGTTTCGTAACCAAACCGCTAACAGTTTGTCGGAGGCTTTTTTCGGGTCGCCCGCTCCGGGGAACACCCGGAGAAGGTAAAGCGAACGCTTCACGGACATTATGGCGGTTTCGCGTCGTTGCATGGCGGAATCTTGCAGGTTGACCCGAAGCGCCGGATTTAGGGAGACTAGGGGCGCGCCCGGGA
>JBAVQT010000107.1:0-6629 GCA_049694295.1 Candidatus Acidiferrales bacterium | reverse complement strand
GCGATTTCATCGAGTTCTACGCGGCGATAGGGACCGAGAGTGGCCGTGGACTCCGGCTTGCCGTGAGCTTGAGCGGCGTGTCTTGCAGGGGCAGCGGCAGAAGCGTGCGCCGCGGGATTTGCGAGCGCCCATTTCAGGGCGCGGTGAACGATCAGATCGGGATAACGCCGGATGGGAGATGTGAAATGCGTGTACTCCTGCGCGGCCAGCGCGAAATGGCCGAGCGGGTCGGCAGCGTAGCGCGCCTGCTTGAGAGAGCGCAGCATGAGGTAAGAAAGAATGCGCTCTTCGGGCTTGCCGGCGATTTTCGCCGTAAGGCGCTGGTAGTGTTGAGGCCGAATGTCCACTTCTTCGGCGGCTGGCAAGGTCACACTCATCTGACGGTCGCGCCCGCGCGCACCGCGGTTGCCTTTGGCGGGGGGCCGCACCTGACCGTGGCGGACGGCCACGCGGCGTTCGGCGAGATCGTCCACCCCGAGCGAATAGCCAAAAGCGTGGGCCAGCTCTTCGAATTCGAGCACACGCTTGGGATCGGGTTTCTCGTGGACTCGATGAAGTGAAGCGATGCCGCGGCGCTCGAGATATCCCGCGACGGCTTCGTTGGCCGCGAGCATGAACTCTTCAATCAAGCGGTGCGCGAAGTTGCGTTCGCTACGGACGATGCTAACCATACGGCCGTCTTTATCGAACTCAATGACCGGCTCGGGCAGATCGAAATCGATCGAGCCGCGGTCGTTGCGGCGCCGATTGAGGAGCAGCGCAAGCTCCTTCATGAGCCGAAAGTTGGCGACCAGCGGGGCGTAGCGATGCAGCATTTCGGCATCGCCCTCGAGAACTTTGTGGACGTTGGTGTAGGTCATGCGTTCGGCGGAGCGGATCACGCCGGGAGTAAAGTCCGCGCTCACCGTATTGCCGCTCGAGTCCATTTCCATCAGGACGCCCATTACCAGGCGGTCCACCTGCGGATTGAGCGAGCAGATGCCGTTGGACAATTCCTCGGGAAGCATCGGCACGGCGCGGTTGGGGAAATAGACGCTGGTGCCGCGCAGGCGCGCCTCGCGATCGAGTGCGGAGCCTCGGCCGACGTAATGCGCAACGTCCGCAATGTGCACTTGCAATTCGTAGTGGCCGTTGGGAAGCAGAGTCACGTGCACGGCGTCGTCAAAATCGCGAGCCGTCTCGCCATCAATGGTGACGATGGGCAGATGGCGGAAATCGCGACGATCCGCGAGGTCTGCGTCAGTTACTTGCTGGGAAGCGTTGCGCGCCTCCGCGAGGACTTCTTCCGGAAAAATGTACGGGAGATAATGCTTGCGAATGATGATCTCCACGTCGACACCGATTTCGCCGGGGCGCCCTAGAATTTCGAGTACGCGGCCAATGGGCGCGAGACCACCTCTGGGGTAGCGCTTGATTTCGACGTCCACGACTGCGCCATCGAGCTCCGGCAGGCGCGCCTGGCGTTGCGGTGTTCGCCGGGCGTTGTCCGCATCGGGTGACGTTCCCAGTTTCGCGCGCAGTTCGGGCGTTAACTCGTCGCCAGGCGGGATGCGAACTTCGTGGAGAATGCGGGTGTCATAAGGCAGCACCACATTTTCATGCGGGCCATAGCGGAAGAGGCCGACGAGCGTGGGGTGGGCGCGCTCGACGATGCGGACCACGCGCCCTTCGGCGCGGCCATCGTGACGGCGGCGAACGATGCGCGCCAGGACACGATCACCGTGCATGGCGTCTTCCAGGCCGTCGCGGCCGATGAAGAGATCGCCATCCACGCGCGGAATGGGCGCATCGGGAACGAGAAAACCATAGCCATCGCGATGGGTGACAATGCGGCCCGCGATCAAGCTGGGATCGTGATTTATTTTCTGCGAGTTGTACGCCGGAGCGGGTTGCGCCGCGGCAGAGTGCCGCGCGCCGGACGCACTGCCGTCGGATTTTTCGGCAGCTGGAGATTTCTCGATAGCGGCCTCGGCGCTTTTTTTGGCGGCGTGCTTCTTCGATTCGCGGGCTGCTTCTTTCGCGCCAGCCATGCGATAACTCGCGCCGTAAACCTCTTCGATTTCGCCGCGGCCCTGGAGCTGGCGGATCACGCGAGGCAAAAAGCGCCTGCCGGTGTGCTTGAGGCCCATTCCGTGAGCGATCTGGCGAATGCTGGCGGGCTGCGAAAGCGTGGCGAGGTAGGCGGTCACTTCCTCCGGGCTCACCGGCGTTTCGACGATCTCTTTTTTTTGGTACTTGGGTTTGGGGGGAGGCGTCATAAGCGGCCAAATGAGGCCGTGGACAGGCTACCGAATTTCGCGCCGGGTAGCAAAAGATGCTTCGGCGCGCCGGGCGAACCGCGACGGGCACTTGCGGGCAGCCGCCCGATTTACGGTTGCGCTGGTGTCACGGCCGGCGCAGCTTCAATCATCACGACCTTGCCATCCGGTTCGCGCTCCAGCGCGGGCGAGTATTCGCCGAGCAATTCGCGCCGCCACCAGCGCCCGGTTGCTCGTTTGATTTTCGAGTCTGTAAACCAATATTGATAGATGACGGTGCGAACTTCACTGGGCGGGGCGCCCGCGAAGGGGTTTGCCGCAAACAGAGCGAGCACATCCGGCTGATTTCGAAGCAGGCGCTCTTCGGTCCAGACCACCCAGCGATTTTCGTTCCAGGAACTGATCGAGGCAAACCACAAATTCCACTCGAAGCGCGGTTGGTAGGGCGCGTAGATTCCCGGGGCTTTGTTCACATCTTGCGGCTTGTACCGAAATGGATAGGAAAGCCAGGTTTTTCCATCGCTGGTGCCCTGAAATTCGATTTCGTAGCGCGCGTGCGTCATGGTCTCAAACAATCCATAGCGATCGGCAATCCGAAACGGCATGAGGAGGCGAACGGGCCCATCCGGAATCGGCAGTCTCGGCAGAACTCTCCAAATTAGCTGCGCGGCCGAAGAGTAGAACATCAGCGCCATGCAAAAGGCGGGGGCCACCAGTGCAAGAGCGGCTAGAGGCTCACGCCAACGCGCACGGCTCGAAAATATTCCGGCTGGCGGCGACTCCAAATCTCGCGACAGCGCGCCCACAGTTTGCCTGCGAGTGACGAAGTTGCGAAAGCGCGCCGGCAGCACTCGTTCGAGGAATAGATCGTCGAGCAGGAGAAACCCGAGGAACAGGACGAGATAATTGAGGAAGGTGTAATTTGCGGTGAGAATGATGCCGACCTGAAACGGCGTGATGATCCAGAAACAGATGATGCGATAGCGGCGCGGAAGAAAGATGGCCCACACCAGCAACAGCTCGGTGCCAAGCGTGAACGCGGCCGTCAGGTGCTGAAACCAGTGCGGCCACTGCTGCACGTACCAGCCGATCCAGGTGGGCAGCGGACCATTCTGATAGTAGTCGTCGAGCGCCGTCAAATGTCGCCACGATTGATCTCCGCTGGCAATTTTTCCGACGCCCGAGCCAAACAGGATTCGGAACCACTCCCACCGCAACATGTAAAGACTGGCGCGCGAGGGACCGCCCGAGCGCCCGAGGCCCGGCAAAAATCCCGACGGCGCGAAAAACAGGCAGAGAATGCCGGCTTCGAGCAGCATTCCATCGGATTGGTAGCTGGCGAAGTCTTGCGCCGCCGCGATCAGCGAAAGAAAGCAGACGAAGCAGGCGACGAGCGACGCGCGCGGCCAAACATTGAAGACTACGAGAACCGAAGCCAGCAGCCCAACCCAGCACAGCAGCATCAGCGCGTGATTGCTCGAATTGAACCACAGCAGCGTGGGCGCGAACCAGAAACGCTCCGCGCGAAGGGCCGCCGCGACCGCTTCGAGGTAATCCCGCGCGGGCAGAATTCCGTCGGGGCCGAGAAGGCCCTTCACCTGGAAAAGAAACGAGTAGAACGCGGAAAAATAGATCAGGCCGAGGGCGCGGAGGAAAATCCAACGCGGCCAAAGATGACCGGGATGCCGGCCGTCGGGCCGCTCGAGGCCGAGAAGCCATTCGATTCTTACCTGGAGGCGCTCCAGCATCGCCCGCGATTATACCGAGGCGAGGCGCGAGGGAAACCGTCAATTGCCGAGTTCGCCGCGAAACAAAGAAACAGGAGGGCGGGCCAGCCGAGGGCGCGAGCGAGAACCCCTGCGGGCCAGCGGCGGGCGAAACTGGGTGAAAAAAGAGCGGTTGCGCTGGAAAACCGCAGCTTCGACGCGCGAAGCCGCTCCTCCGCGATAGCGCCCAGCAGCTTTTTGAATCCGGCGCATTCGTTCTTTTAATTGACGCTCCGGCGAAGCACGCGATACGCTAACCAGCCATGCCAAGCGATTGTCCAACCTGCCGCGATGCGCTGTGCAAATCACATTCCCCATTTGAGGAGATTCATGTCGAACGAATTGCGTGAATTTTTGGCGCTCTCCTACGAAGAGCTCGAGCAGCTGAATTTGAAAGCCAAGGAACAGCGCAACAATCGCGTTGCCGCCCATAAAATTCAGGAAGACCGGCTGAAATATTTGACCGACGAAAAGCGAATCAAGGCGGTCACGGTGCTGTTCAGCGACCTGGAAGGCCGGCTGCACATGCTGGACTACGACAAGAAATTCCTGATCAAGAGCTGGGACAATCTGACGTTCGACGGCTCCTCGATTCGCGGTTTTACGGCGCAGCGCGAAAGCGATCTGCGGCTGGCAATGGACTGGAGCGCTTTTTACTGGGCGCCCTCGGATTTTTTTGGAGCAGGCAAAGTGCTGGTGTTCGGCGAAGTGATCGACAAGGATGGGTCTCCTTATTCGGCCGACATTCGCGGAGCGCTGAAAGGTTACGCCGAGAAACTTCACAAAGAGCAGGGCTACACGCTGAATGCCGCGAACGAAATCGAGGGGTTTCTCTTCGCCGGTCCGGACGCCGAGCAGCACTATCACGAGACCGGCAAGTTCGAATACGTCAACACGGGCGGCTACTACCATTCGCTTCCGGGCGATCCGCTCCGTTCATTCATTGACACTTCGGCGGAAGTGCAGCGCACGATGGGCTTCCAAAATGAAAAAGATCATCCTGAGGTGGCGCCATCGCAATTTGAAATCAATTACAGCTATGGCGAAGTGGTTGCCGCAGCCGACCAGATTCAGCTCTACAAACTGATCTGCCGGCAGGTGGCTACCAGGCTCGGACTGACTGCTTCGTTTCTGCCGAAGCCGGTAGTGGGGGTTAACGGCAGCGGAATGCATACCAACGTTTCGATCAGCAAGGGAGGGAAAAATCTTTTCTGGGATCCCAAGGGCGAAGAAAAACTGAGCAAGCTCGGCTGGGCGTTCATCGATCGCATCCTTACCCACGGCAACGACATCTGCCTGCTGCTGAACGCCAGCGTCAACGCTTTTCGGCGTCTCGATCCACACTTTGAAGCGCCCAATCAAATCAAAGCCTCGGCCACGGATCGCGGCTCGATGGTTCGCATCCCCATCGGCAACGAGAAGAGCATGCGCGTGGAAGTGCGCTCGGTGAGCCCGGACGCGAATCCGTATCTCGTGCTGCACTCGGTGTTCAAGACGGGCATCGATGGCGAGACCGCGAAGATCAAGAATCTGCGGCAGGCCGAGCGGTATTTGCCGGACAATATTTACACGGCGCTCGAGAATTTTCGCAAGGCCGAGTGGGCCACGAAACTTCTGGGCGAAGACGTGAAAGGACGCTACGCGGATTTGAAGCAGGCGTCGGCGGACCGCTGCCCGCGACTGCTGGGCACGTTCGTCAAACCTCCCGAGGTGCAGTATCACCACGAGGTGTACAACCAGTTCCTCTGGAATTTGTTCTAGAGCGAACCGAAATAAAGCCGCGCTGCTGTAACAGCGCGCGAATTTGCGAGGGACGCCCGGGCGAGCGCCGTCCGGGCGTTTTTCTTTTTGTGCTTTGGTTTTGCGCTACGCTCCCCGGCTGGGGACGCTCGCCGCCGCTGTACCGGCGGTGAGCGGGAACTCAGCGTTTCGAGACGTATAGAGCGGGAAATTGCTGCTGAAGGTGCTTGAGCTTGGGAAGGTCGAACCTGGCGATGTAGGGGTTGTCCGGATGATAGGCGGCGTAATCCTGATGATAGTTTTCCGCCTGATAGAAGGCTTTCAGCGGAACGATCTGGGTCACGATCGGGTGGGAAAACACTTTGGCCTGATCGAGCTGGTCAACATAGGCCTGCGCAATCCGCTGCTGATCCTGGTTCGCAAAGAAGATGATGGAGCGATATTGCGTGCCGGTGTCTGGGCCCTGGCGGTTTAGCTCCGTCGGGTCATGGGCGACCGAGAAAAACACTTTGAGCAGCTGGCCGAGAGTAATCTTCGAAGGGTCGTAAACAATTTCGACGGATTCGGCGTGTCCCGTGGCGCCGCTGCTGACTTCCTCATAATCGGGATTCTTCAACGTTCCGCCGGAGTAACCCGAAATCGCGCGATTCACACCCTTGACGTGCTCGAACACGGCTTGCACTCCCCAGAAGCAACCTCCCGCGACTACCACCGTCTCAAGACCTTTTTGAGCCGCAAGAGTCTCGTCCACGGCCGGATCGGGAAGCGCCGTTGCGGCGCTGACCGCATTGCGACGCGCCGCAGCGAAAAAAATGAACAGAACCACACAGAGAGCTAAAAATAATGCCGTCATGCGACTCATAGA
>JBAVQT010000106.1:0-1889 GCA_049694295.1 Candidatus Acidiferrales bacterium | reverse complement strand
TGGCCGCTTGCAAATCCATCATTTTGCGGCGCAGGCGAGTGTGCGCGAGGCCAAGCGTATCCATCAGAGAATTGACGTTGGCCATGCCCACACGATCGATCAGGACGTTGGCGGCCGAATTGTCGCTGACGGCAATCATCATTGTCGCGAGATCGCGATTGGTGAGGCGCGTGACAGAGGGAGTAAGCCCCTCCATGATGTCGCTGCCGGGAACGATATCGGCGGAATTAACGGTGTAGATGTCCGATAGCTTCGCGCGGCCGGCTTGCCCCTGAGCAGAGAGCTGGTCTTGGCGATAAAGCTCCGCGAGGACAGCAATCTTGATGGAGCTGGCTTGAGGAAATATTTCGTCGGGATGCAGAACGATTTTTTGGCCGGTGGTCAGATCCTCGATGGCGACGCCGAGCACGCCATCAAGATTGCGCTCGGAATCGGCAATCTCCGTGTCGAGCTTTCTCAGGAGTAGCTGCTGTTTTTCGACGCCCAGTGTCCGGGCCTTCGCGGCGTCTTGTGCAAAGACAGCGGGCGCGAGTGATAGCAGACACAGCGCGAGAGAAATGGTTTTGTTCCAGGCAAGTTTCGGATAACGGGCTTGATCGCTGGCTGATAGACGCTCCACGCGCGGCATGGCGCTGATTCTCGCGCGTTTTCACGAAACTCTAAAGCGCAATCTGGCGGTGGCTGTCGATTGCTCAGGCGTTGTCGATTTGGGCGCGTTGCAGTCGGTCGGAATAATCCACGTACACGGTCTTCCACTCGGAATAGAAGTCGAGAGCGGCTTCGCCGGATTCGCGGTGGCCATTGCCGGTGTTCTTGATCCCGCCAAAAGGCAGATGGGTTTCTGCGCCGATCGTGGGGGCGTTGACGTAGACGATGCCGGTCTCGAGATCGCGCTGGGCGCGGAAAGCGTGGTTGACGTTGCGCGTGTAGATGGCGGCAGAGAGCCCGTAGGTGATGCCGTTGGCGATTTCGATGGCCTGATCGAAGGTGTCGAATGGAATGACCACCACGACCGGACCGAAGATTTCTTCGTTGGCAATGCGCATCTTGGGATCAACGTCGGTGAACACGGTCGGCTCGTGAAACCAGCCGCGGGAATAGGAACCGGAATCGAGGCGGCTGCCGCCAGTGGCTAGCTTGGCGCCCTCGCTCTTACCGATTTGGACGTACTTGATTACGGTAGTGAGCTGCTGCTCGTTGATCGAAGGACCCATCTGCGTGGCGGCATCAAGGCCGTCGCCGACTTTGAGAGATTTGGCGCGAGCGACAAATTTCTCGACGAATTCCGCATAGACCTTTTTGTGAACGGCGACGCGACTGGCCGCGGTGCAGCGCTGGCCGGTGGTGCCAAAGCCGCCCCAGATGGCGCCGTCGACGGCGAGATCGAGATTTGCGTCGTCCATGACGATGATGATGTTTTTGCCGCCCATTTCGAGATGGCATTTTTTGAACGAGGGCGCGCAGGCTTCGCTGACGATGCGGCCAACCTCGGTGGAACCGGTGAAGCTGACGAGATTGACACCAGAATTGCGGAGCAATGCGGCGCCGGCCGAGGGACCGTCGCCAAAAACAACGTTAAGGACTCCGCCCGGGAGGCCCGCTTCGGAGAGAACCTGCGCAAGATTCCAAGTGGAGAGCGGGGTGTCTTCGGCAGGCTTGATGACGACGGTATTGCCGGCGATGAGAGCGGGCATGATCTTCCACGACGGAATGGCGATGGGGAAATTCCAGGGGGTGATCAGGCCGGCGACGCCAACCGGAGTGCGGATGGACATCGCAAATTTATTGGGGAGCTCGGAGGGGGTGGTCTGACCGAAAAGCCGGCGGCCTTCGCCGGCCATCAGGTAAGTCATGTCAATGGCTTCCTGAACGTCGCCGCGAGTCTCGGC
>JBAVQT010000105.1:0-12392 GCA_049694295.1 Candidatus Acidiferrales bacterium | reverse complement strand
GTTAAAGAGTGTTTCGGCAAGACTCCAGAAAGAGTGAACACGGAATGGTCTGAAGGAATGTATAAATTAGGGCTGATGTCGAGCCTGCGGAACAATCCGGTCGCCTCTCTCGATTTTCCGGCTCCAGCCGAGTTGCGGCTGGGGACCGGTATCAAGGATGCGCTGGAAAATCGTCTTCATGAACTGGTCTGCGGAGGGCAACTCGATCTCGGCACCGCCCAACGCGACATCTCCAAGGACTGGATTGCGGCGTACAAAGAATATTTCCACACGGACCGGCCCATCTCCAACTGAATTGCGGACGGACTTTTTCAACGCGCATCGTGGCGCCGTCGAATAGACGTAGCGTTAGGCTGTGACGATGAGATCGATTTCCACGCGAACGTCGCGCGGCAGTCGGGATACTTCGACGGTCGAACGCGCCGGCGGACTTTTCTGGAAGTAGCGGGCGTAGACCTCATTCATCGCGGCGAAGTCGCCCATATCCTTAAGGAAGACGGTGGCTTTGACGGCGTGATCGAGCGAGGAGCCGCCGGCCTCGACGATGGCTTTAAGATTTTCGAGCACGCGCGCCGTTTGCACAGCCACGTCGCCCTCCACGATCTGGCTGGTGGCGGGATCGAAGGCGACCTGTCCGGCCGTAAAAATAAAACCACCCGAGCGAATGGCTTGGGAGTAGGGACCGATAGCTTTCGGTCCACGATCGGTAGCGATTACGTCTTTCATGTAGCCTCCTCCAACGTGACGAGCGATTAGACGTCCGCTTCAGCGCTGCGCTTCGTCTGAAGCGGCGTAGCGCGCGCGAAAATCCGGCGGTAGCCCTTTCCCGTAAAGCCAGGTGCGAAAGAAAACAGCGAGATCTTTTCCCGTTCTTTCCTCGATCACGGCGCGCAGTTCCGCGTAGCTCACTTCCTGCCCGCGGAAAAGCAAGACCATGCGGGCGAGCGCGGCGCGCACCGCCGCTTCGCCATACGCGTCTTCCAGTGCAGCGTACATCAGCGGCGCTTTGGCGTATGCAATGCGGCGCGGCGCGGGTGGGTCGGCGGCCGAAACGATCCCCAGCGGTGTTTCCGGCCCTTGTTTCAAGGCATCGTCGTAGGCGCGCATAAATCCGACTACACGATGTTGACGGGCTGTCGCGCCGGCGCCAGCTTCCTCCATCACGATGGTTGCGTAGCTGGGCAAACCTTCGCCCATGCCAATAGCAGCGTCAGGAGCAAAATACATTTGACCCCCAAACCAATTGCGGGCTAGAGCAGATGAGACCGCATCGAGGAAAACTCCGCTATCGATTCCCGATGCCACTCCTGCGGGACTAACGAGGGCTCCGCCCGGAAACGCCGCCGCTGCGGCGCCTGTCTCGCCGAAAGAATCTTCACGCACCGATGACGACTCAACAATATGCGGCTCACGAATCGTCTTGTCGAGCGGACCAAAAGCGCTCGATAACGTGCTCCAGTGGGAAGCAATTCTATTGGCTGCGACCGCTGCCGCAGTTGGGTCGGCGAGTGAATGGCGGGTCCAGAAGATGACGCCGTCTTTTCCATTCGGCGCGGTTTCGACATAGCGACCGGCGACGACGAAGGGCGTGAGGTCATCCTTGCGCAATTCGAAGTGGTATTCGGACTCTTTGCCGATTTTTTTGCGGCTGCGGAGCGTGCCGCGCGCGAGAACCAGAAAATCGTCGGGAACGCGGATGGTGTACGAAGTGCGGTCGGGCCGTTTGGGATAGGGAGAAAGTACGTGGGCGGGCGGCTGCGGCAGCGCAAACCAACCGCGCGAGCCGAGATGGAAATCATCCCGCGAGAGCGTGATGCGTTCGCCGCCTTCACCGGGCGAAACGAAGGAGTAGGAAATGGCAAGATCGAGCTTCGAGCGCTGCGTCCATGGCGGATCAAGCGCCATGCGCAGGGCGTCGGGGCGGTCCTGTCTAAACTCAGCGGGGAGCGGCGCGAGCGCGGTGTCCCGGTCGTTCACTTGAGCGCGCACGTTCCCGAGGCCGTACGGCTTTTCAAGCGGGAACACGACATCGAGGCTCGCGAGCGGCTGGGTGCCCGAATTCCCAAGCACGTAGTGCGCACGAATTTCTAGTGAAGGAACACCTCCGGAAACGAAATGGATTTCGCGCGATTCGGAAAGGATGCGGTAGCCCGGCGCGAGCGGGACCGAACAAGCGGCCAGCGCCGACAGCAGAAGCAGGGCTACGGCAGCAAGCAGCGGAGGCAGATCGGGACGATTCAAGGCAGAGCGATTTTACCGGCCGAAGGCAACCGGGTCAAAACACGATTTGGCGCGGGCTAGGTGCCGCTGAAGTGGCGAAGGATTTCAGCGTCGGACATGCCGCGATGGCGGTCGGCAAGAATCGCGGCAGCTTCGGAATCGGGGAGGCCGCGATCGACGAGGACGGCCAGCGTGTCGGCGCGCATGCCGGTGTTCTTCAACTTGCCGAGCGACGCTCCGGAGAGCACCGGCTGGTTTTGCGATTGGCGCCGGGCGACGGCGAGAACTAGCGAATCGGGAAGGCCGACGAGGCGAATGGCCTCGAGTTCCCCCGCGTTCGAGCCGAGTTGACCCAGGCGCGCGAGCTCGAGGACTACATCGTCCGCGATGCCGGCCTGTGCTAGCCCTGCGGCTCCTTCACCGTCGGTGAAATTTTCCTTGCGGTCGCGGTATATCTGCAGCAGCGCGACGCACGAGGAATCAGGAAAACCCGCTTGGCGAACGCGAACTATTTCCGCGACTTCGGGCGTGGTGACGCGCAGCGCCTTGAGCTGCTTAATTGCGGAGTAGTTCATTCCGGCGGCGTCGAGCGGAGCAGTGTCCACGGGCTGGAAGTAGTTGCATCCCGTGACCAGCAAGAAGAGGCTCAACGCCATAGCCAACCCGCAAGAATGCGCCAGAAGGCGTCCGTGTAAATTCAGGGCAGTGAGCGGGAACCGCATGACTGATTGTAGCGTGCGCCAAGGCGGCCGGCACCCAGTGACGCGGAAGAATTAACGCGAGCGTTCCTCAACGGGCCATCAACTTAGACGTTGTAAACGCGCTCGATATCGAAAACTCCGGGAATGCGTTTCACGCCGCCGAGAATCCGCTCGAGCTGCCGCCGATCGTGAACGTCCAGCGCAACTTCTATGCGCGCGCGCATGTCATGGCCGCCGCTTTCAAACGTGCGGATATTGGCGCCCGTCTCGCTGATAACGGCGGTAATGTTTGCCAGCATGCCGGGGCGATCCTCGGTGAAAATGCGTAGACGCACGGGGAACGTGGCTTCGGTGGCGCTGGCCCATTCCACCGGCATGCGACGGTCGGCTTCGTAGAGGAGATTTTGAACGTTGGGGCAATTTTTGCCATGAACGGCGATGCCGCGACCGCGAGTGACATAGCCTACGATGTCGTCGCCGGGGATCGGATTGCAGCATTTCGCGCGGTACACCATTAAATCGTCGTGACCCCGGACGACAATCACCGCATCGTTGACGCCCAGCATTTTCTTGACGCTCGAGATGAGCTTGGGTTGCTTCTCGTCCGGCGATTCGGTGAGCTGCTGGCCCGTGGCCTTGGCAAGGACCTGCCGCGCGGACCACTTGCCGTAACCCAGCTCGGCGAATAAATCGTCCATGCGGCCACAGCCGTAATCGGAAGCAACGCGCTGCCAATCCTCCTCCGAAATTTTCTTCAAATTGATACTCGAATGGCGCGATTCTTTTTCGATCAGCCGGCGCCCGACCTCGATGGCATGCTCGCGCTCGTGAAGATTGATCCACTGGCGAATCTTGCTGCGCGCCCGCGAGGTGTGCACGAAACTCAGCCAGTCGCGCGAAGGCTCGTGACCCTTCTGCGTGAGTATTTCGACCACGTCGCCATTCGCGATGGCATGGCGCAGAGGGACGATCGAGCCATTCACCTTCGCGCCGGTGCAAGAATGGCCGACTTCGGTGTGAATTGCGTACGCGAAATCGATGGGAGTGGCGCCGCGGGGCAGGACGACGACTCGGCCCTTGGGCGTGAAGGTATAGACCTCTTCGGGATAGAGATCGACGCGAAGAGTGGAAAGAAATTCGCTGGGCTCCTGCATCTCCTGCACCCATTCGATCAACTGGCGCATCCACACGATGCGCTGGTCGTCCGCAGAATTCGAGGATGAAGAAGCGGAAGCCTCGTGACCGTCTTTGTACTTCCAGTGCGCTGCGACACCCTGCTCGGCGATGCGGTGCATTTCCTGGGTGCGAATCTGGACTTCGAAGGGCTGGCCGCCATGGATTACGGCGGTGTGCAGCGATTGGTAGAGGTTGGGCCGCGGCATGGCGATGTAGTCCTTGAAACGGCCGGGCACGGGCCGCCAAATCTGGTGGATCACGCCGAGAGCGCCGTAACAGTTCTTGACCGTGTCGGTAATTACGCGGACGGCGAGCAGGTCGAAAATTTGATCGAGCGTGCGCTGCTGCTTCTGGCTTTTGACGTGGATCGAATAGATTCGCTTGATGCGGCCCTGCACTTCAGCGGGGATGCCGCTCTCGATCATTTTCGCGCGAATCTGTTCCTGCACTTCCTGCAGGAAGCGATCGAAGAATTTTTGCTTGGAGGCCAGCTTGCGTTGCAACTCAAGGAATGCCTCGGGCTCCAGATATCGGAAAGCGAGATCTTCCAGTTCTCCGCGAATCAAGCCCATGCCCAGCCGGTTGGCCACCGGTGCGTAGATATCCAGCGTTTCGCGAGCGATGCGCTGCTGGCGGTCGGAATCGAGAAATTCCAGCGTGCGCATGTTGTGCAGGCGGTCGGCCAGCTTCACCATTACCACGCGCACATCGTTGACCATGGCCAGCAGCATCTTCCGCACGTTTTCGGCCTGCCGCGCTTCGGGAGCCAACAGATCGAGCCGGCTGATTTTTGTGGCTCCTTCCACCAGGCGCGCGACATCGCCGCCGAAATGCGTGGAAATCGTTTCGATGGGGATTTTGGTGTCTTCGACCACGTCGTGAAGCAGCGCAGCGCAGAGCGACGTGACGTCGAGCTTCATGTCCGCTAGCAGATGCGCGACTTCGACGGGATGCGAGAGGTAGGGTTCACCGGAGAGGCGAGTCTGCGAATGGTGCTGCTTGGCGGCGAAATCGTACGCGCGGCGGAGCAGATCGAGGTCATCGCCCGGTCGGTTGCGCCGGACCTTGTCCATGAGCTCGACAAAACGAAGATCCACGGTGCGGCGAGCGGCAGGACTGATGGAGGACTTTGGGAGAGGCTCCATCGAAGAATTGTAGCGCGCAGACAGCCTGGAGGCGAGCCTTTCCAGTAACTACCAGCGTCCGCAAAAAAAAAGAAGGCGGGCTCGCACGAGCCCGCCAGTGAAAATGTTGGATTAGAACGCGCCCTAGGTGACGGGCGTGGATTCCGCTCTCTTCTGCTTGATCGCCTTCACCTTTTCAACGAGCTCGTCGGCTTGTTGCAAGTCGGCGTTGCGCGCCTCGGTGGTGGATTCCATGTCGGCCTTCTGGCGCAGCAGCAGGTTCAGGTAGGCCATGGCGTCGTCGTAGTCGGAACGGATTTCGATGGCTTTGTTAAGATTGGTCATGCCCTCGTCGACGATCGAGCCGTATTTCTGCTGAAAATCAGCAGCCACCTTGGGTGGCATCGGATCGGTTTCCTTCACCTGCTTCTTGGGATTCGTCTGGCTGCGGTTGAATTCGTCGCGCAGTTCCTTATTGCCGCGGAAGGCCAGCGACCAATCGATGACGCCGATCCAGTAGTATGGGTCCGGATCATCGGGCTTCAGCGCGATGTGCTTCTCGTGATAGGTCTTCGACTCCTCGAATTTCTTGGGATCGAAGGGAGTGCCGCCCATGTTGTAAAGCATGGAACCGATGCCGTCAATCGCGTTGAGATTGCTGGGATCGATCGACAATACTTCCTGATACTCCTGGATGGCCTGGTTTCCCATATTAATGTTTTCTTGCGATGGCGCGCCGGGAATGTATTGGCTGGAATAGGCGGTCGCCAGATACAAGCGCGCATTCATAAGTGCCGGGTCGTAGCCCTTGGCAGCCTTGAAGTCCTCAATGGCAGCGTCGTATTGGCCGCCCTTGAAGGCCTGTACGCCCTTATTAAGCTTGTCGCGAGCGCGGAGCTTGTCGCAACCAGCACCGGCAGCGACAGACGCGAGTACAACGCACAAAAGAATACGAGTGTGGGGCTTCGGCCGCATCCCTGCTCTCCTTGGTGGCTGAACCGGCCCAATTCTGGTTGCACTCGGGCCGGCTAACGATATGTTACACGAGCGGATTTCGTCTACTGCCCCGCTTCGATCTTGGCGGTGATCAGGCCGACGTGGTCAATGCCGGAGCCGCGCATAATATCAATGGCGCGAGCGACGTCCGCGAATTCGACGTTGTCATCGCCCTTGACGAATGCGACCTTCTCGGCGCGTTCCTTGAAAACGTTGGTTAGCGTCGGACCGAGCTGATCCCAGGTAGTCTGATCCTGATTGATCATCACCTTGCCACCGCTGGTGACCTGCACGACGATGGTCTTGTTGAGCAGGTCTTGATTTTGCTGCTGGTTCGGCGGCGGAGGCTGGGGAACCAGCGCGTCGAGACCGCTCGGTGTGGTCGGCGTGATGACCATGAAAATGATAATCAGCACGAGCAGCACGTCGATCAGCGGAACGATGTTGGGTTCCGACATCGAACCCTTATTTCCACCAACTGCCATTCCCATGGAAAGACTCCTTTAAAACAAATTCACCGAAATGAAAGCCCGTCCCGCTAGTCCGCGCCGCCAGGAGCGGGCGGAGTTGCCGGAGGCGGGTTCTTGGGTTCGAGTTTTTCGGTGAGCAAGCCGATATTGTCCACACCGGCCGAGCGAATCTCGTCCACCGCCTTGACCACGTCGCCGTACTTGGCGCGCGCGTCCGAGCGGAGGAAGACGGTCTTATCCAGCCGGTTGGAGACCTGGTCCTTGACGGTGTTGCTGATTTCGTCCAGGTTGATGATCTTGCTGCCGAGGTAGTAGTGGCCATCATGCGTTACGGCGATGATCACCGCGTCGTCCTTGTCGGCATCCGGCATTTTCTGCGCGTTTTCGGCCTTGGCCATGTCTACCGAGGTGCCCTTCTGCAACATGGGCGTGACCACCATGAAGATGATCAACAACACCAGCATGATGTCCGCCATTGGAATGACGTTGGGCGCGGCCATCACCGGTGGTGCTTTTGGCTTATACGCCATTGGGTTACTTCTTTCCGCCGCGGCGCGTGATGAAGTAGTTGATCAACTCCATCGAGGAGTTGTCCATCTCGACGTCGAAGGCTTCCACTTTGTTGGTGAAATAGTTGAAGGTCCACACAGCAGGCACGGCCACCAGCAAGCCGAGCGCGGTGGTAACCAAGGCTTCCGCGATACCGCCGGCGACGGCCGACAGACCGGTGGCCTTGGAAGCGGAAATGCCCTTGAACGCGTTGATGATGCCCATCACCGTGCCGAAGAGGCCGACGAAGGGCGCCGTGGAACCGATGGTGGCGAGGCCGGAAAGACCGCGCTTCATCTCGGCGTGAACGATGGCCACCGAGCGCTCCAGACCGCGCTTGGCCGCTTCGATCACCTCCGCGTCGTTCGCCTGCGCCGAAGCCGCCTGAAATTCCGAGAGACCGGTGGCGACGACCTTGGCAATGTGGCTCTTCTTGTTGCGCTCGGCGATCGAGATCGCTTCATCGAGCTTGTTGTCTTTCAGGGCGCCTGCCACCTGCTGGACGAAAATGCGGGACTGCTTGCGGGCCGCGCTGTACATCAGGGCGCGGTCGATCATGATGCTGACCGACCAGGCAGACATGATGAATAGAACCAGGACGACCAGCTTGGCGGGGATTCCCATGTTGTGCCACATCGTGAGAATGTCCCAACCGACTTCTCCACCCGACTGCTGCAGTAAAAATGCCACTAGCAAATTCGCGAACATAGACTTTGCTCCTCCTCTGTTCCCAGCAAATTGAACGCGGCAGCCAGATTCTGCCGTTTGAAATTTTTACCCCATCGGCGCCGGAGTCCCGCGAACGGGCCCGGGCCGCGCCCTACCCTGCTTAATCGCCCAGCGTAAAGACTACCTGAATCGTGGTGTCCACCTCGACCGGATCACCATTGAGCAAGGTGGGCTGATAGCGCCACTGGTTGACCGCGTCCATGGCGGCACGCATCAAAAGCGGCGGTCCGGAAACGTATTGTAGCGACGAGATGGCGCCGTCCTTGGCGATAATTGCGTGCAGAATGATCGTGCCCTGCACGTGCGCCGTCTTGGCGATCGCCGGATATATGGGGTTAACCATCCGCAGCATCTTGGCCTGCTGCACGTTGCCGCCGACGCGAATGCGCGAAGGCGCGGCCTTCGGAGGAGGAGGCAGATTGGAACCCGGCGCGCCACCGATGATGCCGCCGAGAACGCCTCCCATAGATCCGCCACTCACACCCCCAACCACTCCGCCCACCGCCCCAAGATCCGGCGGCTGTTCCTCTTCCTTAATGATATTAACCTTCTTCGGGATCACCGTGGGAGTCAGCAGCTTGTTTTGCTGAATCAGATGGACCATTGGCTTCACCTTAATCACCGCTGCCGGGGGAGGCGGAGGAGGCGGCGGTGGTGGTGGTGCGACCAGAAACGTGGTGAGCATCCCTTTTGGCAAGGCCTCTGTATAGATGAGCGGAATCAGAATAAGGACGCCCAGTATCAAGGCCTGCACCAGGGTCGAAACCACCGCAGCCCAACCCGTGTTGGTCTTCTTTGGAACCACGCTCGAAATAACCAAATCATCGAACATCTGACTACCTCCTTGCAGCTACCGCTACGCGTTTGTCGGCTGCGGATCCGGCGCGAAGCGTTGCACCCTGTCCCCGATATTTGTTCCAGAGTACGACGATAGGGGCTGCAATCCCGAAACTGGAGTATGTTCCTACCACAACTCCCACCACCATGGCAAAAGAGAACGCGCGGAGCACCTCGCCGCCCATGATGTAGAGCACCAGGACGGTTAGGAACGTCAGGCCCGAGGTCAGGATGGTCCTCGACAAGGTCTGATTAATTGCCTTGTTGACGACATCCGCGAAAGCCTCGCGGCGCATCAGCCGGCTATCTTCCCGGACGCGATCGAAGATCACGATGGTATCGTTCATCGAATATCCGACCAGGGTGAGCAACGCCGCGATCACCGTAAGCGAAATTTGGTACCGGAATATCGAGAAGAAACCGATGGTGATCAGCACATCGTGGAACACGGCGATCACCGCCGCAGCGCCATACACCCACTCAAACCGGAAGGCAATATATACCAACATGCCTAGCAGCGCATACATCGTCGCCCAGAAGGCCTGAATGCGCAGTTGCTTGCCCACCGTGGCGCCCACGATCTCGACGTTGTAGATGCTGAAATTGCCGAGCGCGAAGTTCCCGGAGAGCGAATTGATGACGGCCGGCGTCGCTCCCTCTACGCTGCTCAGCTGGTTGAAGCTGGTGACGATCCCACCGTGATCCTTGTCACGCGCGGCGAGTAGGCGCTGCGCGAGCTGCGTATAGCGGTCGCCCGCCGCCGCACCCAGCACCAAAGGGTCTTTCTGCGTAAGGTAAGCCGCCAATACCGAAGGCGTGACCGAATTGAAGTCGGTCCTGCCGGAGGCGTCCGTGCCAAAAGTCCGGTGCAGTACGTCCACAATGGCTTGCTTGCCGGCGTCCAGCGCCTGCTCGCTGGTTCCTTGCTGATTCAGGCTTATCACCACGTCGTTAAGCGAATTGGGATTCGAAATATCGCTGATAGGCTGGATGTTGCTCCCGCTCAGCCCGGCCTTTTCCAGCCCAGAGCGAATCTGGCCCACCGGAGGCGGGCCAGCGAAACGGACGTAAACCATCGTGCCGCCCTTGAAATCGACACCGTAGTTCAGGCCGTGCAGAAATACCGAGGTCCAGCCGATCGCCAGCAGGCTCAGCGAAAGCGCCACGAAATACTTCGCTTTGCCCATCCAGTCGATATTTACGTTGCGAAAAAATTCCATGCCGGGTCCTATCCGCCTGTATTTGACACCGCTCCACGGGGGTTTGTTCCCCCGATGACGGTAACTACCCTTCGGACGTCCATCCGGAGGTCTGCGGCGCCTCTATGGCGCCTGCGCTGCTAGATACTCAACTCCGCCTGCCGACCGAGATGCGACAGATGGTAGTCAAAAATTGCCCGAGATACATAGATCGACGTAAAGAGGTTGGCGATCAAGCCGACGATCAGGGTGATCGCAAAGCCCTTCACCGGCCCGGTCCCGAAAAGGAACAGGAATATGGCTGAAACCACGGTAGTTACGTGCGTATCTATGATCGTCCGGAACGCGTTGGAAAAACCCAACTCGACGGCCGAGGCGTTGGCCTTGCCGGCGCGCAATTCTTCGCGTATACGCTCGAAAACCAGCACGTTGGAATCCACACCCATACCGATGGTTAAGATCACTCCGGCGATGCCCGGCAAAGTCAGTACCGCACCGGAAAGCGCCATAAAGGCGATCAGTATCACCAGGTTGAGTATCAGCGCCACAACTGCATTGACACCGCTCAGCCGGTAATAGATCACCAGAAAAATCATCACCACGATCATGCTGCCTATCGAGGCGCGCACGCCCTCGCGGATCGAATCGGCTCCCAGCGAAGGCCCCACCGTGCGTTCCTCGAGATACCGGATCGAAGCAGGCAGAGAACCCGAACGAAGTTCCAGCGCCAGGTCCTCGGCGGTTTGCTGGCTGAAATTGCCTTCAATTACGCCGGAATCTTCGATACGGCCGTTGATCGTAGGCGCGCTGTCCACTTTATTATCCAGCACGATAGCCATGCGACGCCCGATGTTGGTCTCAGTGAAGGGGCCAAAGCGCGCCGCAGCCGCGGTTGAAAGATGAAACTCCACTTCGTACTGGCCGGGATATTTCGTGCTCGGCGAAACCGTGGCGCCCTTGAGATCGAGTCCAGTGACCACCGGCGCGCGATTCACGATGTAATAAACGGTTGCGCCAGCCACGCCCGGTGTGTCCGATTTGCCGGGCAGCACCTGCGAGCCGGCGGGCAGAATCCCGTTGTGTGCCGCAAGCGCGGCCACTTCCGAAGGATAAGTCTGCTCGTCGAGCAACAGTGTCAGTTCGAGCTGGCCCGTGGCTTGAATCACGTCTTTGGCGCGCGTCGGATCGCCTTCGCCGGGAAGCTGAACCAGAATTTCGTTGTCTTCGCGGCCGGTGAAAGCAATCGTCGGCTCGGTCAGACCCATGGCGTTGATGCGGCGTGAAATGGTTTCGAGCGATTGATCCATGGTCTGCTTGCGCAGATCGGCGATCACGGTGGGCTGCATCGTCAGCAGATAACCGTTCTGCTCTCCGGCTGCGGCGGAGAGAGTCCACTCCGGGAATTGCGACGAGACTAGATCGCGGAAGGCACTCGACGTGGCGATGTCCACGTTGCGCACCAGAATGTGAGTGTTATCTACCCGGCTGATTTCGCCGAAGCCGACGTTCTTGTCGTGAAGATCCTTCGTGAGTTCGTCCACCGCCTGGTCGCAGCGCACCCCGATGGCTTCGTCCACCTGAACTTGCAGCACCAGGTGGCTGCCCCCTTTGAGGTCCAGGCCCAGATGAATCTGCTGCGCCAGATTGTCTCTCACCTGCGAGAAGGAACGCGGAAAGTTCGGCAAGCCGATGATTCCGTATATACAAACGAGAATGACGATGAGGATGAAAATGAACTTCCATCTGAGCTGGGAATTCATAACGGCTGGCTAGCTCTCCTTCGGAGGTTCGGCCTGGAGTCCGGCGACGGCGTTGCGCGCTATCTTGATCTTCACCTGCTCCGCGATGCGAAGTTGCACCGCATCGCTCTCGATCCCGACGACAGTGCCGAAAATTCCGCCATTGGTGATGATTTTGTCGCCGTTTTTAAGGGCCGCGAGCATCTGGGAAACCTTTTTCTGGCGCTTCTGCGCGGGCATGATCATCAGAAAATAAAAAATGACCATGATCAGAATCAGCGGAGCGAAAAGACCCAGTGCGCCCGCTTGCGGCGAACCCTGAGCCACCAGGACCAGGTGCGCCAAAGTCATCGTGCAGATTGTCACAATCATTACGCCTTTCCCGCCCAAGCGGGGTGCTTGCCAAGGGTGGCAAGCCGAGAGACTCTTCGCCGTCCGCCGGAGAAACTGCGCCGCCCTCGATCGCGCCCAACGCCCGCGTTGGTTTGCCTACTTGAGGCGTGCCTGAAGGTCACGGCGGAAGCTTTCAAGCTGTCCAAAACGGATAGCCTCGCGGATTTTACGCATGATGTCAAGGTAAAAGAAGATGTTGTGGTGGGTGTTTAGGATGGCTGAGAGCGCTTCGCCGGAAACGTAAAGATGGCGAAGATAG
>JBAVQT010000104.1:0-13384 GCA_049694295.1 Candidatus Acidiferrales bacterium | reverse complement strand
TCGCATCCGGCGCCGCCTCCAGCAGGCCGCGGTACTTCGCTCCCGATTCCTTGCTTTCACTGAGATCCCGGCTGATTTCGGAAAAGCCCTGCAGTTGTCCGGCGTGGTCGCGCAGCGCCGCCAAGGTGACGCTCTCCACAAATCGTGAGCCGTCTTTGCGGACGCGAGTTCCCTGCTCCTCATAACGCCCGCTTTCGGCGGCAAGCCGCAGTATTTCCGCCGGCTTGCCCCGCCGGATATCTTCCGGACTAAAGAAGGACGAAAAGTTGCGACCGATGATCTGGTCCGCGCTGTAGCCGCTGATACGCTCGGCGCCCGCGTTCCAACTGACCACTTTGCCTTCCGTATCCAGCAGAAAGATCGCGTAGTCCTGCACGCCGTCGAGTAGCATCCGATATTGTTCTTTGCTTCCCTCCAGAGCCTCTTCCGCAAGTCCCCTTTGGACGCTGTCGCGCTTGACGCTCCAACCGGCGGCCGCCACGAAGAATAGGCCCACGATTATTCCGAGAATCAAAATCGTTTTGGATTGGGCTAAGCGTTGTTTGGCGTCGGCGCTTCGCAGCACCAGCAAGCGCTGCTCTTCGTCCAGCATGTGTCCGATCACCTCGCCATACTTTTCCGTTATTCTCTGGCCTTCTCTGCTGCCCATGAGTTCGGCCGCCGCTTCGAGGCCGTTTGTCCGGCGCAGGCCGATCACCGATTCACCGAACTCGATCTTCTGTTCGGCCAGCCGGTCGAGAGCCGGAAACTGGCGCACCTGCACGGGGTTGTCCACGGTAAGATTGCGAAGGCTGATTTGGTCCTGCTGTAAACGCAGCACACCGGAGCGAAATGCATCGCTATATTCTTCGCTGCCGGTGAGCGCAAATCCGCGATAGGCGGATTCGATGGTCTGCAACGCGCTGACCGAGTCATGGAGACACTCGATAACTTCGTCGGTGTGGCGCACCCAACGGTCGCTGTCGCTGGATACCACGATGCCGCGATAAGAAATCACTCCGACGACGAGCAAGATCAGAATTGCGGAGCTGAACGCGAGCTGCACCTTCCGAATGAATAGAGACTTTGTCTTCATGTGAAGTCAGGTTGGGAATGTAACTTCTATCCGGGATACGACCCTGAAGGCTGAAAGAGGGCAGCCCGTAGTCGCATACCGATTTCTCGGAAGGGAATTTAATGTTATACCACCTGCGCCCACGGTCAAGGATGCTTCCCGCGCGAGTGTCGAATCGACCATCGGCAAAAAGCCCCTGGTGGCTACTGCGGGCGGCTCAATTCAATTCGATTTCCCATTCCGATCCGGCCCGCGCATGGCGAAATCGCTCGCGACCAGCGTGGCTGTGGCTAAGCAGATGTGATGCTCGCTGAAGATAAATTCGCAAGGTGCGTTAGAATAAGATGTTGAACGTGTCGGGGCGTAGCGCAGCCTGGTAGCGCGCCTGCCTTGGGCGCAGGAGGCCTCCGGTTCAAATCCGGACGCCCCGACCACTTCATCTTTTCCGTTTCCGCGCACGCGGCGCCACGTAGTGAAGGGCGGTACGGATAAAGATGCGCGATTCCTCCGGCCAGCCGAATCCCATGGCATCTCGCCGGCGTTTCGGCCTTTGAAATCGCGCCAGCTCTTGAGAAATGGACTGCCAACCGCGCACGCAACGGGTTAGCCCGATCGCCAAAATTTGCACGAGCACACTTGTGAGGATACCGCCTTCCGTGCATCATAAACCTGTGCGAAATCCAGTGATCGCGCTGCCCATCCTGAGCGCTCGCGTGAGTTCCGAGAGCGACACGCGCATGAATGTCGCAGCGCGTGAAAATCCAAGCCGTGTGCCAAATTTATGTTCCGGGATTCCCGGCGGCGCGAGCAAATATTTCAGTGCCACTGCCTCATGAAGATCTCCCGCCGCCTTTTTGTTGCTTCCCTTTCTCTTGGCGTCCCCACCTTCGCCGCTTTTGGCCAGGGCGAGGCCTCCCGTAACGTCAAGGCTCAACCGAAGCCGCCCGCGTCGGGCCGTCCTTTCGGAGCTCATTTTGTGGACGTTGCCCACCAGGCCGGCCTGATTGCGCCCGTAATTTGCGGCGAGCCGGGCCGCGCGGACTACATCCTCGAGGTCATCGGTTGCGGATGCGCCTTCTTCGATTACGACAATGACGGTTGGCTGGACATCTTTATACTGAGTGGTTCCCGCCTCTCGGGAGCTCCCGCCGGCGCGACCAATCGTCTCTACAAAAATAATCGCGATGGCACTTTCACCGACGTCACCGAAAAGGCGGGCTTGGTCAAAACCGGTTGGGCTTCGTCCGTCTGCGTCGGGGATTACAACAACGACGGCTACGAAGATCTTTTCGTAACCTATTTCGGCCAAAACGTTTTGTACCGCAATAACGGCGACGGCACTTTCACCGACGTGACTGTTTCGGCCGGACTGGTCAACGATCCCGCGCGCTGGGGAGCGGGCTGCTCGTTCCTTGATTACAATCGTGACGGTTTTCTCGATCTTTTCGTTTCCAACTACGTCCAATTCGACTTCAAACATATTCCGAAACCGGGCTCTGACGTCAATTGCAATTGGAAAGGGATTCCCGTAAATTGCGGCCCTCGCGGACTGCCTCCCGGCTTTCATTCTCTTTACAAAAATAATGGCGACGGCACGTTTACGGATGTGAGCCGGCAGGCGGGCGTTTCAGGCTCGCACGGAAGCTATGGAATGACCGTCGTGTCAGCCGATCTCGATGAGGATGGGTGGCCTGATATTTACGTCGCCTGCGATTCCACGCCCAGCCTTCTCTTCATGAACAATCACGACGGCACTTTTCGCGAAGAGGGCGTGGCGCGGGGCGTCGCGCTCAATGAAGACGGAATGGAGCAAGCCGGCATGGGAGTCGGCGTGGGCGATTGCTTTCTCGATGGCCACCTCGACCTCTTCAAGACGCATTTTGCCGACGATACGAATGTTCTCTATCGCAATGACGGCAAAGGAGAATTTGACGACGTCACAAATGCTGCGCATCTCGGCACGGAAACCCACTACATCTGCTGGGGCACGGGAATTTTCGACCTGGATAACGACGGCTATCCCGATATTTTTGTCGTAGCCGGCAGCACCTACCCCGGCCTCGAGGAAAAGCTGCCGCAGTATCCCAACAAATGCCCGCGGATGATTTTCCGCAATCTCGGCAATGGAACCTTCGAGGAACTGATCGGCGAAGCGGGAAAGGATGTTGCCGCTCTGCATTCCAGCCGGGGATGCGCCTTTGGCGACTTCGATAACGACGGTGACCTGGACATTCTGATCGTGAACCTCAACGAGGCCCCCACGCTTCTTCGCAACGATTTGCGCGGTGATCATCACTGGCTCAAAGTGAAGCTTGTCGGCGTGACGTCCAATCGCAGCGCTATTGGCGCGCGCGTTCTGGTCCGCTATGGACGAAAGATTCAGGCCCAGGCGGTGCTCAGCCAATCCAGCTTTTATTCTTCCAACGATCCGCGTCTGCACTTTGGATTGGGCGCGGAGACTACCGCGGATATCGAGATCGTTTGGCCCAATGGACTGAAAGAACGATTTAAAGAAATCGCATCCGATCAGCTGGTGGTCTTCAAAGAAGGCGTGGGAATCCTGCCGGGCGAACACTTGGCTAAGAAATAAAAAGACACGATCGAATTCCTAAAACCTGCTCGCGAGCGAGGTTTTCCATCTCGTTACGCCCTTTCGCGGAAGCGTTTAGTGCCCTTACAAATAGTCCCGCTACGGGGTCCGTCCCAATATTTTATGGCGGCGCCTCTACGACCCTTTCACGCGGCGCAGCGCTTTGCCCGGATGCGCTCCGGTGACTTGGCCATCTTGAACCACCCAAACTCCCGAAACCATCACAGCGGGAATCCCTTTCGGCGCTGCCTCGGGATCCTTCACGGTGGAACTGTCGATCACCGTCGCCGGATCGAACACCACCAAGTCGGCCGTTAATCCCGGAGCGATGCGGCCACGATCGGAAAGACCGAGCTGTTCGGCCGGAAGTTCAGTCATTTTGTGGATGGCCAGCGGCAAGCTAAGCACATGCTCCTCGCGCACGTAGTGGCCGAGAACGCGAGGGAAAGTGCCGGCGGCGCGCGGATGACGATCGTGCAGGCTGCCGTCGGAGCAGAACATGATCGGCGGATACGCGATGAACCATCGGACGTCGTCTTCGCTCATCGCCACGCCGATTACGGAAACCGTTTTACCGGTATCCTCGGCGGTCTTCACCGCGCGCATGTATGCATCTGTGGAATTCACTTTCCAGCTGTCTGCCAGGTCTTGCAGCGTCTTGCCCACGAATGACGGATCGGGCGGATAGTCAGCAAAAATTAGATGATCGGCGCCGCCATTTTCCGCGATCGCCTTCGAAACTTTACTCGGATTGTAGTAATCATGATCGAGGACGATTACCGTAAGCGTCGATTCCCAATAGGTATAGGGATAAACATCCGCTTTCAGATTTACGCCTTCTTTTTTTGCTTCCGCGAATATTTCCGGCATGCGCGTGGAGGCCAGGTGCCACACCGGCGTAGTAGCGAGCTTGATGTGTTGAATTTCCACCGGAATGTGAGCGTCCTTTCCGATCTTAATCACCTCGGCGAAGGAATCGAACACGTGGTCGCCTTCATCGCGAACGTGGCTGGTGTAAAAGCCTCCATAGGAAGCCGCCACTTTCGACAATTCGATCACCTCGTCGGTAGTGGAAAAATGCGAGGGCGTATATTCAAGTCCGGTCGACATCCCAAACGCGCCGGATTGCATTTCCTTCGCGAGCAGCGGGCGCATTTTCGCGAGTTCATCCGGCGTCGAGGGACGCAGAAAATCCTTGCCCATCACCTGCATGCGAATGGTGCTTTGCCCGGCCATGCTGGCGAAATTAATCGCCGCGGGCTGTTTGTCCAGTTTCTCGAGGAAATCAGCGAGAGGAAATTCGGAAAATCCGTCCTGGCCGACGAAAACCGTGGTGACACCCTGGCGAATCACGTTTTCCGCATTGGGATCCTCGAAGATTCCCCGGTCGGCGTGGCTATGCATATCGATAAATCCCGGCGCGAGAGCCAGGCCATGCTCGTCGATCACCTGCTCGCCTTTCTTGGCCTTCAAATGAGCGCCGACTTCGGCGATGCGATCGTTGTGAATGCGGACGTCGCCGTGATAACCGGCCTTCCCGGTCCCGTCGTAAATCACCACGTTTTTCAGCAAAGTGTCCGCAGCAGTCGCACAGCCGAGAAAACAGAAAAACAAGACAATTAAAGTGCTGGCTTTCGCAATCATATGAACTGGTTTCATATCTGGACCTCCTGAGGACCTGGGGGTTGCAAATTCATGGCTAGACGGCGACTGCTGGCTTCCTGGCAAACCCACAATCGCTCCTGCGCCCCTTTCGAATGGGCCGGCTAAAATGAATAACGCAGGGAGAATTCCATGTCCCGCGGCTTGGTTAGCGTCTCGTTGAATTCTCCGAAATTGGCCGTGCTGCCGAGCATCAGGTTGCCAATACCCTGTTCCACGCTGGGCAGAATTCCGAATCTCACGCTGTTGGTCAGGTTGAACGCTTCGGCGCGGAATTCCAGCCGCTGCGACTCGGTGATCTTCCAGATTTTTCCGGCGCTGACGTCGACTCCAAAAAATCCTGGACCGCGCAGATCGTTGCGGTCTCCGGATTCTCCGGGGTAGGCGTACCGGAATTGATTCACCGCGCTCGTGGGATCCTTGAACAAGTTCGGATTGCCCGCCGCATCGATGAAGGTTCCGGTCTGCGGCGTGGGGCCGTCCAACACCGCTTTGCCAAGCAATTCCCAGTTCGTCGGCCAGTTGCTGTTTTCCACGCTGAAGGGAAAACCGCTGGTCCAGTGCGCCAGTCCGGTGAATTGCCAGTTGCCCAAAAATTGATCGGCCACTTTATTCATCTCTGATCCGAAGCGCTTGCCGCGGCCCAGCGGAATGTCGTAGACCCAGTTTGCATTGATTTGATGGGTGGTATCGAAATCCGAAACGGCGCGCATTTGTTTGGGCGCCCAGGAGTTGACGATCTCATTGTCGAACCCGTCGCCAACGGCATATCGGCTGACGCGTTCGGCATCCGAACCGAGGTCGATCGATTTCGACAACGTATAGTTGAAATCGAAAAGCAAGCCCGGCAGCCGCCCTCGCAATGTGACTTGTCCGCTGTTGTAGCTGCTGCTGCCAATCGTTCGCCACGCCAGCAGCGATGACCATTGGCTGTCGAAGTAGTTGTTCGGCTGGGTCACGCCGTTGATCGTCGAGCAGGCCGGAGTGCAAAAAAGATCGGCGGAATACAGCGCGGAAGTCTCGTCGTGAAGGTTGCAAGCATAGAGAGCGTACATCGCCTGCGTAGCCGTGGGATTCGCGATCGCGCCGGCGCCGCTGGTGCCGGGCGCACAGGTAAGCCCCATGCTTTGCAAATCCGCGCCCGCGGCCGTCGGAAACATATTTTGCCAATAAGGAATTGGCTGCACGTTGTGAACATCGGTCTGTGCGCCGGCCAGCTTCGATAAAGCCGTGGCGGCCGCAAAATAATCCGTCTTGGATTTTGGATCGACGATGTCCAGTGGCATCGCCAGATCCTCCTGCTGCAACAGGTGGTGCGCGAAGCGGCCCACGTAGGAGGTCTCGAGCACCAGATGCGCGGGAAGCTGGCGCGTTATCGAAAAATCGATGCCGTTCGAATACGGAGTCTTCAGCCGATTATCGGCGCCCCAGCTGATTTGCGACCCTCCATTCAGCGGATCCGTTGGCGGAGTATACGGAAAGCCGCCCGTGGGCGGAGGAGGCACCAGCGATGCAGGAATATCATTGATGCCGGTAAATCGCGGCGCGGTATCCACGTCCACTTGCCCGATGGCCGTCTTTTCAACTGTATTTAAGCCAAACGAACCTTGCTGATCGAACGTGCTGATGACTCCCTCGCCGAAATGATCGTAGTAGATTCCATATCCGCCGCGGATTGACGTTTTTCCCGGTCCTCCGGCCAACTTTCCGCGCCAGCCATCACTCCAGCTGGGCGACCACGCGAAGGCGATCCGCGGAGCCACGTCCTTGTAATCCCAGTTCCAAAGCGGCGGACGACCGTTCGCTGGACCTGCAAGATCGTAGCTGACCACCGGATTATAAGTTTGCCCTGCGATCATCGCCTGATATCGCTGATCGAAAAAGTCGCTGAAGCTGACCGTCGGCGCCACTTGGTTGCCGTTGGTCTCATACGGCGGTTGCAAAAGTGTGTAGCGCAGACCTCCGATCAGCGTCAGGTTGGGTGTCGCCTGCCAGCTGTCCTGAAGATAAAACTCACTTTCCGTGGTTCGGAAGTGGCGCACCACCGGAGCTCCCGGCGCCAGGACCGCTCCAGTTTTATCGCGATTGTAATTGGCGATCACTTCCGGAATGAGGCCGACCACGTTGCCCATCGCGCCGTCGTACGACGCAGCAAAGGACTGCGCAACGGCCGGGTAACCGAACTTCGCTGGATCGAAACTCTGATTCTTGTTGGCAAGCCCCGAATCCGGCAGATAACTGAGGTTGATCTCGGCGTCTATGAATGAATTTGCGTTCGTGGTGTTGTCGTTGTTGACGATTCGCAGGTTGCCGCCAAATTGAATCGTGTGGCGTCCTTTGGTCCAGGTCACATCGTCCACGATATTGTGGACCGGCACGATCAGCGCGCTGGTGCGCGTGAATCCCTGCGGATCGGTCAAAATCGCCACGTAGGGCTGATCGCTCAGTCCCGCGGTGGTCACTCCTTGCCGGATAAAAGCGTACCGCAGGTTGTTGATCACGTTGGGACTCAGCACTGCGGTGTATCCCGCTGCGAGCCCCTTGCTATTGTTCAGATTCACGACGTTCGATGGATCGCCCGGAAATTGCGGCCCGTTCCCGGCGGTGCCCGATATGTGATCGTTTTGCAGGTTGCCGCGAACGAACAGCCGGTGGTTCCCGTTGGAAGTAATGTTGTAGTCCAATTTCACGATGTAGGTGTCCAGCTTGGCCGGCGCCGGCGCGCTGAATGTGTAATTGAAAATATTGAAGCCATCACCTGACGTGGTGTTCGGCAGCGGAAAACCCTGTAGCACCGGCAGAATATTGGGATTCACGCCGGGGCCCCATGGGCATGTTCCGGTACTGGTGCAATTGGGATCCATTTTCGCGATATCGGAGGGCTGCAAAGTCACTTCGGTGGGAGTAATCGTTCCGTTCCCGCAGCTGATGTCCGGCCCGCAGGTCAGATAGTGAACGATGCCTTGGCGCATGTCCGCGCTGGGCACCGATCGGGTCACTTGCGTGTTCTCCTGCAGGCGCTGCCCCTCATACGTTGCGAAGAAAAATAACCGGTCTTTCTTGATCGGGCCGCCGATCGCCGCACCAAAGGTATTGCGGAGAAGTTCGCCGGGAACATTTGGCAATCCGGCGTTCAATTCGGATTGTTTGTTGAACCAATCGTTTGCGGCGGTGAACGGAGGGCGATTGTATTCGTAAAGGCTTCCGTGAAATTGGTTGGTCCCGCTCTTCGTTACCATCACCACTTGGGCCCCCGAGGAGCGCCCCGCGTCGGCATTCGCGTTACTGGTGGTGACGCGAAATTCCTGCAACGAATCGAGCGTGGCCCGCAGAGCTCCCTGAAAAGCGTAGCCCTTCACCTGGTCGTTGTCGTCCACGCCGTCAATCGTGATGTTGGTCTGATCGCTGCGCGCCCCGTTCACCGCGCCGCTGCGGCTATCCGCATCCTGGTCGATGCTCGTGCTGTTGCCAAGAAATGTGACGCCCGCCTGCAACGTCAGAATCCCAGACGGATCTCGGCCTTCAAACGGAAGAGACTCGATTTGCGTTACGCCGATAGCGTGTCCCAACGAAGCATCCTGCGTATTCACCATCGGCGCCGCGGAGGTCACTGCGACCGTCGAAGTCTGGCTCTGTACCTGCAACGTAAAATTGAGTCGCACGGGACTATTCACCAGCAGCGCGACATTCTCCTCCCTGGCCGTGCCAAATCCCGCCGCCGTCACGCTCAGCGTGTATGTCGCGGGAGGAATCTGAAGGAAGCTGTACCCACCGTCAGTTTCGGTCTTTTCGACGCGCGAAAATCCCGTATGGGGATTCGAAAGCGTGAGCGTTGCCCCGGCGATCATCGCGCCGCTGGAATCCGCCACCGTCCCTCGCAGCGAAGTCGTCGCCGCCTGCGCCCACAAGGCTGAAGACACGCCTGCGATCGCCACCACGAGCAACCACACCTGCAGAATCCTGACGCTGTTGTTCCCCGTCTCGCTGCGGCCCCGCTTCATAAGCACCCCAGTCGGCGCCCATGCGCCACATTTGTGACACTTGGAAATTGCCTGCACTCTCGGTCGTCGTGTCTTATAGCGGCATCTACGAAGGCCTGTCAACAATAATTTTTTGCACTTGAGCCCTCCTGCGTATAAGCTACCTGCCTTATGCGCCAACCATCGGCGCCACCTGTCACAAACGTAACATGCCCGGTTTGCTTATTTGCGCCGGCAGAGGCACACTACCGGGCATGGCGGCCCGGAAAAGAAACGAGAAAGCGTTCGCTCAAATGAGCTGGCACGAGCGCATCAGGAAGCTGCATCCCAAGCGCCAGGAATTGGTGCGTCCGGCGCTGCAAAACCCGCGCAACTTTCTGCTGCTCAGCATTCGCGCGCTCGCAAAAATGCTGGACACCGACACCGCCACCATCCAACGCATCGTGCGAGGAATGGAATTTTCGGGATATCCCGAGTTTCAGCGCTACTTACAAGAGCTCGCCATCGCCAACGCCACCTCGCTCGATACCATGTTAAGCGCGCGTACCACCGGGGCGCGCATCCCCGCGCACATGCACGAATCCCTCGAACAGGATTTGACGAATTTGACCCGCTTGCGGAATAGCCTGGACGCCCAGCGCCTCGCCAGCGTCGCCAAGCGAGTATGGAACGCGCATCGCATCGTGATTATCGGCGGCGATCTGGCTACCTGCATGGTGGATTACCTCGACCATCATTTGACGCTGCTCGGCTTGCCGGTCTTCTCCGCCACCAAGGCCGGCCGCGTAATGAACGTGGTTCGCTTCCTCGACCGCAAGGATCTGGTTTTCGCGATTAGCTGGCACCGTGGACTTCGCCAAACCATCGAAGGGCTGCGTTACGCGAAATCGAGAGGCGCGTATTGCGTCGGCGTGACTGACACGTTTGTCTCGCCGGTCGCTCGCTTTGCCGACGAATGTTTTTTGGCGTCCGTCGAGACGCACCATTTCGGAGCTTCCTACGTCGCGCCCATGGCGCTTTTCAATTTTATTTTGGTGGCTTGCGCGAATTATCGGCGGAAACACACCCTCGCGCTTCTGAGAGAAGTCTCGCAGGAGCAACAACGAGGCTTTCGCTGGTACGACAGTTAATTCGGCGCGCCCCGCTCCTTCCCCGGCGGGCGGCCTAGATGCTGAGCAGCGGAATGATGCTGCCGGGCGCGCGATCTCGCGGCGAGCCTTCATCTGCGATGCGGCCCTTGCGCATCACGTAGAAGCGGTCCGCGATGGACCACACGAAATCGAGATATTGCTCCACCAGTAGAATGGAAATTCTCAGCTCCTTTTGAATCCTTTTGATCGCTTCGTCGATCTGCTGCACGATGGATGGCTGAATTCCTTCCGTCGGTTCGTCGAGCATCAGCAGCTGAGGCCGAGTGACCAGCGCGCGGGCGATGGCTAACTGCTGCTGCTCGCCCCCGCTCAATACTCCGCTCTTGCGGCTGCGAATTCGCGCCAGCACTGGAAACAATTCAAAAATATAATCCGGAATGCCCGAGTTTGCGGCGTTTTCGCGCCCGGCCAGCGCGGCCAGTCCCAGGCGGAGGTTTTCGTCCACCGTAAGGTGCGGAAAGATTCCGCAGCCTTGCGGGACGTAGCCGATCCCGCGGCGCGCGCGTTCGTAGGCCGAAAGCTTGGTGAGATTTTCACCGCGGAAAATCACGCGTCCATCGGATGCGGCATGAAGCCCCATGATGGTCCGCAGCAGAGTGGATTTCCCCACGCCATTCCGTCCCAGTAGTGTAACGGTTTCCGCCGGACCGATATTCAGATCGATATCGTAAAGCACCCGGCTCATTCCGTAGGCCGCCGATACCGCCTCAAGCGCCAGCACTGGAATCCTCCTTCGCCCGGCCAAGATACAGTTCGGTCACCTGCGGGTCGTTGCGAACCTCCTCCAGCGTGCCTTCCTTCAGCAATCGCCCGAGATGCAGCACGGTGACGGGCGCCTGCAGCTGCGCGACAAAGCTCATGTCGTGATCGATCACCAGAAAGCTGTGCCACGCGGAGAGCCGCCGGATTAGTTCGGCGGTCTGCGCGGCTTCGCCGTGAGTCATGCCCGCTGCCGGCTCGTCGAGCAAAAGCAAATCGGCGTTCGATGCCACCACCATTCCGATTTCCAGCCATTGCTTCTGTCCGTGCGCTAAATGTTTTCCCAGCGCGTTGCGCTTTTCCTCCAGGCCGATCAGGTGGAGAACCTCCTCGATATCTTTCTCAACGCCCGAGTCATATCCGCTCGCGAACGAACGCCACCATTCGCGATGGCGCTGCGCCGCAACGGCCAGATTATCCGCCACGGTCAGGTTCTCGAGCACGCCGGGCGCCTGAAATTTTCTGCAAATTCCCCGGCGGACGATTTCGTACTCCGGCAAACGAGTGACGTCGCGTCCCTTGAAGATTACTTTGCCGCTCGCCGCGCGCACGTGCCCGATGATGGCGTCGAGCAGCGTCGATTTCCCCGCGCCATTCGGGCCGATTAGCACGCGCACCTCTCGCGGCTGAATCGTGAGGCTCATGCCGTCCACAGCGCGGAAGCCGTCGAACGAAACCACCAGGTCCTCCACGCACAGCAAGGGCTCACTCATGGTGCGACTTCGATTCGGCCGCCGTTGCAGGCCTCACCTGCCAGGAAGATGAAACGTTGCCTTGATCGCCTGGGGCGCGAGCCGCCTTCCGCATCCGCATTTTCGCGAGAGCGCGCCGCAGCGCCGCCGCCGATTCCACTCCGCCCGCCAGTCCCCGTGGCAGCACGGTGACCACGATCACGAAGAGCAATCCCATCACGAAGAGCCAAAGATTCGGCATGGCGCTGCTGATCCAGTCTTTTCCGAAATTCACCAGCAGCGTTCCCACGATTGCTCCGGCTAGGCTCTCACGCCCGCCGATGGCGACCCATATCACCATCTCGATCGACGGAACCACGCCCACCATCGCGGGCGAAATTACGCCGACGTGCAGTGTGAAGAGCGCGCCCGCAATTCCCGCCAGCGCGCCTCCGATCGCGAACGCGACCACTTTGTACGGCACGGGGTTGTAGCCGAGAAAACGGATGCGGCTCTCGCCATCGCGAATGGCCAGCAAAATCCTGCCGAATCGAGTGCCCCGCAGCCAGCGAAGCAACAGAAACGCCAGCGCCACGAAGGCCAGCGTGATCCAGTAGAGTCCCCGTTCGACTTTCGCGTCGGTTAGCGAAAACCCCAGCACCGTGCTGAAATCGGTGAGGCCGTTGAAGCCGCCCGTGTACGCCTGCTCGCTGACCAGCAGCGTCGAAAACGCCAGAGCCAGCGCCTGCGTAATCAGCGCGACGTACACGCCTCCCACTCGCCGGCGAAACATCAGCCATGCCAGCGCCGCCGAAGCTACCAGCGGAACCACGACCACCGCCGCCATCGCCACCCCGGCATGGCGCAAAATACTCCACCACCATGGCAAATGATCCGTGCCTGACCATTGCATGAAATCCGGCAAGTCGCCCGGCCCAAGTCCGGCCAGCTTCAGGTACATCGCCAGCGCGTACCCACCCAAGCCGAAAAAAACTCCCTGCCCGAGACTCAGCACGCCGCCCCAGCCCCATACCAGCGTCAATCCCAGCGCCAGGGTACACAGAGCCAAAAAACGCCCGAGGAGCGACAGATTATACGAGGATAGATAGTAAGGCGCGGCCGCCAGCGCAACCAGGGCGCACGTCTGCGCGAGATTTTTGGTCCGCTGCAAATTACGATTCCTCCAGAACCCGGCTGCGCCTGGCGATGATCCCTCGGGGGCAAAACTGCATGAAGATGATGACGCTGACCAGCAGAAGAACATCCGCCAGGCTGGCGCTCATGAACACTTGGGCGCCTGCGGAAAAAAGTCCCACCAGCAGCGCAGCCAGCGCCGCGCCGGCCACGCTGCCCAGCCCGCCCACGATTACCACCAGGAACGCGTATACGATGTAGCTCTGGCCCACCGTCGGCGTAACCGGCGCGATCAGAGCCAGCGCCGAACCAGCCAGCCCCGCAACGCCCGTCCCCAGCGAGAAAACCAGCAGGTCCACCCAGCGCGTGTTGACGCCCAGCGC
>JBAVQT010000103.1:0-1801 GCA_049694295.1 Candidatus Acidiferrales bacterium | reverse complement strand
ACGGCGAGCCGCGCCGCCTCGGTGCGAGGATGCGTTGCGCTGCGCGTCCATTTCGCCCGAGGCCATGCGACGCATGGCTTCGCGAAGCGGGCTGGGCGGAGCGGCGGGAAGGCCGCTGGGTTGCAGGCGCTCGATCTTGATGCCGAGGGTGCGCTCAAGCTGCAGGAGTTCGGAGCGCTGCTCGCGTCCGAAAAGCGTGGAGGCCACGCCGTGTCCTCCGGCGCGTCCGGTGCGGCCGACGCGATGAATGAAATTCTCGGCGAGGTCGGGCAGGTCATAGTTGATGACGTGGGCGATGTCGTTGACGTGAATTCCGCGAGAGGCCAGATCGGTGGCCACCAGAACGCGGTATTGCCCGCGCTGGAAACCTTCGAGAGCCTTGTTGCGTTGCGATTGCGAGCGGCCGCCGTGAATCATTTCGGCGCTGACGCCGTCGCGAGCCAGATTTTTGGCGAGGCGCTCGGCTCCGCGCTTGGTGCGCGCGAAGATGAGGCACTTGCCCGGCTCCTGGGCCAGCAGGCGATGCAGCAGGTCCTGCTTCTGGTCGGTGGAGACTTCGAAGGCCTGCATGCGGACGTTCTCGGAAGGCTTGAGAATGCTGCCGAAAGCGAGGCGCACCGGAGCGCGCATGTAGTCATTGACCAGATGCGCGACGGAGGCTTCCAGGGTGGCCGAAAAGCACATGGTTTGGCGTTCCTTGGGAAGAATCGAGGCGATGCGACGAATGGCGGGAAGAAAGCCCATGTCGAGCATGCGGTCGGCTTCGTCGAGGATCAGGACCTTGAGGTCGCGAAAATGAACCAGGCGGCGATCGAGGAAATCCTCGAGGCGGCCGGGAGTGGCGACGACCAGGCGAGCGCCGCGGCGGAGAGAGGTGAGCTGCTGCCCCTCGGAAAGACCGCCGACTACGATGGCGGCTGCCGGAAGCTTGGTGCCGCGGAGCGTGTTGTAGACTTCGGCGACCTGCATGGCGAGCTCGCGCGTGGGCACGAGGACCAGGGCCGTGATGCCGGGAGTGACTTGAGCGAGCATGCGCTCCATGATGGGAACGAGAAACGCGAGAGTCTTGCCGGTGCCAGTCTGCGCGGTGGCGAGCACGTCCTTAGCGGCGAGAGCCTGCGGAATGGCCGCGGCCTGCACCGGGGTGGGGACGGAAAATTTGCCGTGCGCGAGACGATCTTGCATGTAGCTCGAGAGCGGCATTGCGGAAAACGATTCTGTGAAACTTTGCACTGTGTTGACCTTTTTTTGACTGGCGGGAACCTGCGCGGGGCTCGCGAGATACACGGCGAGTACGGCTGCGGGAACGGCCAGTTCATGTTTTTAAATTACGCTGAAGACTTACGGAGGGAAAGCGAAGGCGGGGTAACTTCAGCTCAACTATCGAATCAGAGCGACCACACCACACAACCGAATGTATTAAGCGCAAAGTGAATATACCACAGTTTGGGGCGGGATGCGCGGCGATTATTTGCGGGGGTGTTTCCAGGAAGCGCGTGGGCTGCGGAGCGGGATGCAACCGGCGCCCGGGCAGGCGTGGAAAATCCGGCGCGGGCGTGGTGTAATGCCAGCATGTTCACCGCTGGCGTGAAACCAAAAGAATTGATGCTGCAGCTGACCGCGCTGGCCGCCAGCGCCCCCTCGGCCGAAGCGCTGATGGCCGAAATCGTCACGCTACTGCACAAGAATCTGCTGAAGTACAACTGGGTGGGATTCTACATGATCGAAAATTCGGGCAGCGAGCCGATGCTGGTGCTCGGGCCGTTCAAAGGCTCGATGACGCCGCACACGCGCATACCGC
>JBAVQT010000102.1:0-1530 GCA_049694295.1 Candidatus Acidiferrales bacterium | reverse complement strand
AATCTGGCCAGGCTTTACGCGCTGCAGGGTGACAACCGGAAGGCGCGGGCCGTGCTCCTCGAACTTCTGAAGCAGCATCCCGGCCATCCGCAGGCGGAAAAGGAATTGCAGCAACTGTCGCAGTAGGATGTGGCCTGGCGGACGGCGATGATACCTCCCGCTTTGCTCGGTGCTACGGCGCGGTTTTGGGAGGCGTCGGCCCGCTCAGCAGATTCACAAAGAGGTCGTAGAGTTTTGCGGTATCCAGATCAACCTGGATTTCAATCGGCTGGACGAGGGTTTTGGGTCTGTTGTCCTGGCTCCAGGTGAGCAGGTTGCCGTAGCCGGCGCCGCGATCGAGATCCATGTCGGCAAAGCGAGTCTCCGTCTTGGTGATGATGCTCGGATCGAGCCACGCGGCCGCCGCCAGTTCGTCCCACATATAATCGTGCTGGCGGACGTTGGCGTACTGGGCCATGTAGCGTGCGGCCGGGGTGGAAGATTTTCGGATGCGGTCCACCAAGTCCTGCGTCAAGCGGGTCTTGAGCGAAATGTCCACCGGAGTGCAGACGATTTTCTTCCAATCGGCGCGCAGCACGATGTGAGCGGCTTCCGGATCGAACCACAAGTTGAATTCGTGGCGGGGCGAATTTGCGAATTCCGGATCGTTGGTCTGGGGATCCAGACTGCCGCCCATGAAGACCAGTTCTTTCGCCAGGCTCGGGAACTGCGGATCGAGCGAAATGGCCAGAGCAAGGTCGGTCATCGGGCCGCCCTCGTAGATAGTGATCTCATGCGGATACTTTCTGACCATGCGAATCAGAAAATGCGCGGCGTCTTCCTCGGCGGGCTTAGTCGTGGGGTTCCCTTCAGCCAGATTGCCGACCAAGTCGTGGGCATGATAGACGCTGGGGGTCCAGGCGCCGAGCCAGGCCACCTGTCCGTAGCGCTGTTCCCAGAGAAGTGTTTGATCCCTCCGGCGCACGAGGGGATATTCGGCGCCCGCCACCACGGGGATGTCGGTGCGCCCGATCAATTCGAGCATCCGCAGGGTGTGGGCGAGCTCTTCGTCGCGCCACATATCCCCGGTGACCACGGTGACGCCCAGCACGTCGGTCTCCGGAGACTGGATCAGCAGGAGTATGGATTGCTGATCGGTTCCGGCGGGGCCGGCTGCGTCCTGGTCAATGATGATTTTGCGCTTTTCCTGGCTCCTGCAATTCGGGCAGGTCAGCAGCAGGACCATCGCAGTGAGAAACCAGAGCCGCCAAAGCCGCATCGCACACCTCGAGAAATTTGAAGCCCGGCAATTTCCTGCCGAGCCACGAACGAACTCCACGCCGCGCGACGCCCGTCCCGCGCCGCTCCGGCCTCTTCAGTGAGCCGGGGGCGTTGCCGCGCGCATCAGGTCCACGAACATGCGATAAAATCTGGCGGTATCCACACTAACCTGGATGTCCACCGGGCCGCGCGGCAACACGGATTTGTCCACTTCCGTCCAGGTCAGCGTATTCCCGTAGCCGGCCCCGCGGTCCAGGTCCACACCCATAT
>JBAVQT010000101.1:0-2232 GCA_049694295.1 Candidatus Acidiferrales bacterium | reverse complement strand
GTCTTTTCCAGTGCTTGCTCTGGGGGAAACCGCCGGCCCGCGCCTACCGCGCCGCCCCTCAATAAAAATCAGAACACGACATATAATACCCGCAGGCCGTGCAGATCATCTTGCACTTTCGCGGCTCCAGCCGCGCCGAGCAGCTCGGGCAATAAGCCATCGCCAACTCGACCGCCGGCTTTCGTTCCGCCGCGCCCGCCTGTACCTGCTTCGGCGGGGCCGTGGGAAACTCCAGATCGTTACGTTCCATCCCTGGGTGTCCTTCGGACCCCCGTTTATAGCACATCCAGCCCAAGGGTAAAAGCGATGCCCGATCCCGCAATCGACCGGCTGCATACCAAGCCTCTTCTTGGACACCGCGCCCGCCGCGTTTGTTCCCGCGCGTACCCGCGCAAGTTTCCAATGATGCAAGCCGGGCGCCGCCGGGTGTAAGATTCGAGCAACCGCCGGCACGCCCGGCGCGTCCCATAAGTAAGAGCGGAAAAAGGCACAAGTCTTGACTTGGACTCGCACATCTCGATTGCTCGTCATCGCCGCCGCTTCCCTGACGATTCCAGCTATCGCCTCTGCTCAGCACCCTGCTGCAGTGCCCGGCGCCCGTCCCGTTGCCGTCAGGGTGCGCGCTTCTGCCCTGCCGGTCGCTCGCTCTGCCGTTTCGAGAATCTCGCCTGTGCGCGCCATCGTCTCCGCCAGACCGAGCGCCATGGCCTATGACGATCCCTATCTGAACGGCTATCTCAACAATTTTTCATCCGCCGGTTCCCGCGACGGCCATCGCCACGCAAATTCAGGCTCGACTCTTTTCGTTCCCATTCTCTACGGCTACGGATACGGCGGCTACGACGACTCAGGCGCGTCAGCTGCCGTCCCTCCCGATGGGTCTGCTTCCGATGCCACCGCTGCCGTTTCGGCTGATGCTTCGGGCGATCAATCCGCATCTGGCGAGCCCGGCTATCAGCAGGACCGCCCTCAGGTAATCATCATCCACGACCCAGCTCCCGCGAACGCCGCGCCCGCTGAACTCGCCGAGTCCGATGAGTCGCAGCCACCCGACGAAGGCCAGTTCACTCTGGTTCTCCACGACGGCCACGAACTCGAAGCCCTCGCCTTCACCAAATCCGGCGGCCAGTTCGTCTACATCGCGATTGACGGCACCCGTCACACGCTGGCGTTCGCCGACCTCGATGCCGATGCCACCCAACGCGTCAATCAAGAGCGCGGCACGGCGCTCCAACTCAGTTTCTAATTTTTCCAGGATTTCAACGCTTGGAATTCATCTGCTTCTGGCAAGCCGTGCAGCCGTAATGCACCGGCTCCGGGTTTCAGTTTACTCGCCGCTGCGCCTAACCGGCTCCGGCATATAAGGACCCGCTTCCGCGGGCAGCCCCAGCCGCTCAAACTGAATTGTCGTGTGCGTGATGTGAAAATCGCGCGCCAGCACCTCGCGAATCTGCGCCAGGATCTTGGTGCTCTCCTCCATGTGCATATCCGGAATGCGCACGTGGCAGGAAAGCGCGTTAAATTCCGTTCCCAGCGTCCATATATGAATGTCGTGCACTTCCTGCACGCCCTCCACGCGCAGCAGCGCGTTAGCCACTTCCGGCAATTCGATGCTTCGCGGCAATCCTTCCAGCAGGATGTGCGAACTCTCGCGCAAAATTCCCGCACCCGACCATAGCACCATCACGCCGATGGCTATGCCGATCACTGGATCAACCCACATCGCGCCGGTCCAGCGAATCGCCAGAGCTCCCGCCACGATTGCCACATTCGAGAGCGCGTCGCCCAGATTGTGAATCCAGACCGATCGCACATTCAAATCGCTGCGCCCGCTATGCACCGCCAGCGTGATGCCGCCGTTGATCACCAGCGCGATCGCCGCCACCCACAGCATCAGCCCCGTGTGCACCGCCACGGGATTTCTCAGCCGCTCCACCGATTCGTACACCAGAAATAGCGCCACGATCGTCAGCAACGTGGCATTCACAAACGCTGCAAGAATTCCCGCCCGGTGATACCCGTAGGTTTTTTCCGAAGTCGGCGGACGCTTGGCCCAGCGCATCGCCAACCACGAAATCACCAGCGTGGGCACGTCCGTCAGGTTGTGCACCGCGTCGCTCACCAGCGCGATGGAATGTCCCGCGTAGCCCGCGATCACCTCCACCAGCACCAGCGCAAACGTCGCCACCACCGCGCTGCCCAGGATCAGCGTCATCCCTTCGCCCACCGGCA
>JBAVQT010000100.1:0-1517 GCA_049694295.1 Candidatus Acidiferrales bacterium | reverse complement strand
GTCGAGGGTGCGCCACCGCTGGTGAAAGTGGCGGCGGCAAACGACGCGGCGCGGCGCGCCGGTGTCGAGCCGGGCATGAACAAAATAAACGCAGCGCACTTTTCGGGAGTGGAGATCCGGCTGCGTTCGGCGGCGCAGGAGCAGATCGCGCACGCAGCGCTGCTCGATCTGGGATGGTCCATGTCCCCGCGGATCGAAGACACGGCGAGGGACACGGTGACGATTGATATCGCCGGCCTCGCATCTTTCTTCGGCAACGAAGAACAAATCGCCGCGCAATTGTCGCAACGCGCGGCGGAATGTGGATTCAACGCCAACGTCGCGGCAGCCGGAAACATGGAAACGGCGTGTGTGGCGGCGATGGGCTATGCGGGAATCACGGTGATCGCGCGAGGAGAAGAAGGCCAACGGTTAAGCGCATTACCGGTGCGAACGCTTTTGCCATCGGAGGACGCGGCGGAAATACTCGAGCGATGGGGCGTGCGAACGTGCGGAGCGCTGGCGGCATTGCCGGTGCGAGAGCTTTCCCAACGGCTGGGACAGGAAGGCGTGCGGCTGCACGCGCTGGCACGAGGCGGCGGCGAGCGCACCATGTCCGTGGCGGAGCCAGTGTATCTGTTCGAAGAAGAAATGGAGCTGGAAGACGCGGTGGGGGAGCTGGAGCCGCTGTCATTTCTATTGGGGCGTTTACTCGACCAACTCTGCGCGCGGCTGGAGGCGCGATCTCAGGCGGCCAGCGCGATCGAAATATATTTCGAGCTGGAGCCTGCTTTCGAAAAAGCGTTTGACAGCAAGCGAGAGCTGGAGCGCTCGAATATTTCGGGCGGGACGTACCGGAGCGAGCTGCGGCTGCCGTCGCCGTCACGCCATCCGAAAATGCTGCTGCAATTGCTGCGGTTGCGGTTGCAAGGAAAACCGCCGGGCGCGCCGATTCTAAAAATTCGTATGACCGCCGAAGCAGGCCGGCCGCGAGCGACACAGAGCGGACTGTTTTTGCCTGCGTATCCGGATATTGCAAAACTGGAAATCACTTTGGCGCGGCTGGCAAACATCGTGGGCGCGGATAAAGTCGGATCGCCGCAGCCGGGGGATACCCATCGCCCCGGGCATTTTCAGATGCGCGCATTTGCCACTCCGAAAGAAATGCGAAAGACGGTTCGCGGGCGAATTGCCGGCGGCGCGGGAGGTGCGGCGGCTATGTTTCGTGTTTTTCGTCCGGCGCTACCCGCGAATCTGGAAATACAGGAAGAGCGGCCGGTCCGGATTTTCTTTCAAGGCGCGGCGGGAGTGGTGCTGAGCGCTTCAGGGCCCTGGCGCACGTCTGGCGAATGGTGGCGCGATGATCGGTGGGAACAGGACGAATGGGATTTGGAAGTTGTGTTTTCGACTTCTGCGCGGCCGGGGCCGCGAACAGCGAATTTTTCCCCGGCGTATTTCCCGATCGAATGCGCAGAGCGAAAAGAAAAAACAAAACATGGCTTGTACCAGGTGTTCTACGACGCGCAGCGGCAGGGATG
>JBAVQT010000099.1:0-2021 GCA_049694295.1 Candidatus Acidiferrales bacterium | reverse complement strand
CCGGGCACTCGATGAATCTGAGCCGCTGCGCGACGCGCTGGTGGCGCGCTCGAAGGAACTCGAAAGCGCGGGACTGCACGCGCAAGTGAAGGTAGCGCGCGAATCGACGCTGCTTTTTTACAACGTTGATGGGCGGCGGCAGCCGCTGCGGCATCGCAACGGCAAATTCATCGCCGGGACGGCTTCATACTCCGCCGAGGCGTTAGGCGCCGCGATCGAGAGTTCGCCCGAGTTGTTCACGCCAAACGTGCTCTTGCGTCCGATCGTCCAAGACACGCTGCTTCCCACCGCGGCATATATCGGAGGACCATCGGAGATCGCTTACATGGCGCAGGCGCAGGTGGTGTATGCGCGCCTGCTCGGACGCACGCCCGCGGTTTTGCCCCGCGCGAGTTTTACCTTGATTGAATCGCCGCTCGCTCGGTTGCTCAAGAAATACGACCTGGAGTTTACGGACTTACTGCGCGGCCGGCAGCGCGTGCGCTCGAAGATGGAGATGGCTTCTCTACCGCGCGGTCTGGCGCGCCGCTTCGAGACCGGCGAAAAGGCGCTGCTGCGGCTGCTGACGGGATATTCCAAACCATTGCTGCGGCTTGACAAAACTCTGGCGGGCGCGCGCGACACCGCGGAGCGAAAAATCCTGCACCAGTTTCTGAAGCTAAAATCGCGCGCGGGCCGGGCGGAGAATTTCCGGTCCGGCGTGCTGGACCGGCACGAGCGGCTGTTACTCGATGCGCTCTGTCCGGAGCGCGATCTGCAGGAGCGTTCACTTTCTTTCCTTCCGTTTTTTGCCGCTTACGGCCCGGTCTTGCTCGACGATCTCCTTCGACTTTGCGCCGCGCCCGCGCCGGTAACACGGTCGGTCGCGGCTGTTGCGCCGGAGAAATCCTGCGACGTCCGTCATCGCGTCGTCTTTTTGTAGGTCGGAGGTTTGCGGTTCTCCACTCCGCGCTCTTCACTTCCCGGTGGTGCGTGCTAAAATATTCGGTGCCATCACTCGATTTTATTTCACGAGGAACACATGACAATCACGCCGGGCAAACAAAAGGGTCTCAAAGCTGTTTCCGATTCTCGCGGCGTCATCGCCGCGGCGGCCATGGATCAGCGCGGTTCGCTCAAGAGCGCTATCGCTAAGGACAAGGGAATTGATAAGAAGGACGTCACCACTCAAATGCTGGAAGAGTTCAAGACCGCGGTAGTACGCGTGCTGACGCCTCACGCCAGCGCGATTCTGCTCGATCCAGAATTCGGATTGCCGGCGGCTCGCGCGCGCTCGTCCAATGCTGGTCTCCTGCTCGCGTACGAAAATAGTGGTTACGACAATACGCAACCGGGGCGATTACCCGACCTGCTGGACATTTGGTCTGTGCGCCGCCTCGCAGGCGCAGGAGCGGACTGCATCAAGATACTGTTGTACTACACGCCATTCGATCCGGCGCACGTCAACGACATCAAACACGCTTGGGTGGAGCGGATCGGCGCGGAATGCGTGGCCAACGACATTCCATTCTTTTTGGAATTCGTGGGTTACGAAGAAAAGGGCGATGAAAAGGGAATTGCGTTTGCCAGAAAGAAGCCGGAAATTGTGACCAAGAGCATGGAAGAATTTTCCAAGCCACAATACGCGGTGGACGTGCTGAAGGTGGAAGTGCCGGTGAATATGGCCTTCGTGGCGGGATCGAAAGCCAATAAGGGCGAGTCGGCATATTCGCGCGACGAAGCGAAGGAGCATTTCCGGCGCGCTGCCGCCGCCGCGAAGAAGCCGTTTATCTATCTTTCCGCGGGCGTTAATAATGATGTGTTTCTGGAGACGCTGGAGCTGGCTGCCGATGCCCGCGTGAATTTCTCCGGCGTGCTCTGCGGTCGCGCGACCTGGAAGGAAGGGATCCCAGTATATGCAAAGCAGGGAGTGCGCGCGCTGGAGGACTGGCTCAATGATGAAGGCGTGAAAAACATCAACAACGTAAACTCGCGCCTCGCGGCTGCGAAGCCGTGGTTCAACTTTTACGGCGCGGCGTCGG
>JBAVQT010000098.1:0-1775 GCA_049694295.1 Candidatus Acidiferrales bacterium | reverse complement strand
CGCGTATACCGCGCTACAACGGCCCGCCGACGCCAAAACAGAATACGAGCGGGCCATCGAGTTGGATCCGAAAATGTCCGCAGCCTACCTCAACCTGGGATTGACACTGCTGGCCAGCAATCCGGCGGCGGCTGTCGAGCCGTTGCAAAAAGCGGCCGAAATGCTGCCGAAAGACGCGCGTCCAGAATTTTCGCTAGGCTATGCGCTGGAGCGCACCGGAAAAATGACAGAGGCGATCGCGGCCTATCGCGCTGCAGAGAAAATAGACGGTCAGGACTACGACACGCGATTCGCGCTGGCCCGCGCGCTGCTGGCGGCAGATCAGCCGGCCGAGGCCGAATCGGAATTCCGCGCCGCGATCGAACTGAGGCAGGAAGCACCCGAGGCGCACCTCGGGCTGGCGCGTGCGCTGCGGGCCCAGAAACAACTCGATCCGGCAATCGACGAATTTACGGCGTATCTCGAGGAGGAGCCGAAAGACACCGCCGTGCGCGTGGAGCGTGCGACAGCTTTGGAAGCACTCGGAAAAAACGACCAGGCTCTGGCGGACCTGGACGCGGCCGCAACTGCAGGTCCGGAGAGCGTGCACGCGCTGGAGCTGCGGGCGAAGGTCGATTTCGAGGAAAAGAAATTCGACAAAGCCGTGCCTGCGCTGGAAAAAGCTTCGGCGTTGGATCCGCGGGACCCCAACCTGCCGGCGCTGCTGGGCCACGCGTACCTTGAAACGAGGGACTACGCGAACGCCGTGAAGGCCCTGAGCGTGGCGTATCACATCAACCCGAGGGCCACCGACGTTTTGGGCGACCTGGTGGCCGCGGAATTTTCATTGAAGAATTACGCGGCGACTCTCGGCGCGCTCGAGGCGCTCGAAAAGCAACTCACCTTGCCCGCACAGGGATGGTTCGTACGAGGCGCGTGCTACGATAAGCTGGGGCAATTACAGCCGGCGCTCGACGCGTACCGAAAGTTCCTGGCGATGAACAAAGATGAAAACAACGACATGTATTTCGAGGCCTCGGCGCGAGCACGCACGCTGGAACGCGAACTGGCGGAGAAAAAGAGGTAGCCCGGCGATGGGCGCAAGCGGAATCTGCGGGGCAGCCAAGGCGGGCGGAGCGGTAATCGCGCTGATTCTGGCGTTGGGATTTATGCCTCAGCAGCCAGATCGCACCGCGGAGCTGCAGGCGCGCTACAAACAGCAGGCTTCGGCAGTCAGCAAAGGAAAGATGATGCCGCAGCTGGGCGACGCCGAATTTCAAGTCATTCAAAAGCACATGGCGGCCGGAGAATACACGCAAGCCGCGACTGAGCTGGGTCAATACCGCGACCAGGTGCGCGAAACACTCACGGGCCTCGACGCCCTGGGAGTGGACGCCGAAAAACATTCGTCGGGATTTCGCCAACTTGAGATTTCGCTGCGGCAATCGCTGCGCCGGATCGCAGACATGATGGTGCCGCTGACCGCCGATGAGCAGCAGCCTTTTTTGGAAGTTCGCAAGGATCTCGACGGAATGGACCAGCATCTGATTCGGGAGCTGTTTCCGCGCGAATCGCATCCGAGCGCGGCCCCGGAATCGGGCGCGGCAACGAAAACCGGAGCGGCGGCACCAAAGCAGTAGGAGCGGATTATGGAACAGAAACAGCCGCCTCGATTATGGTCGCCACAATCGAGGCGGGAATCGAACCTGACGGCGCGCCAATCGCGCGCAAAAAATCGCATCGCGGTGCTGGCGCTGAGCGCGACCATGATTCTGGGAGGGCTCGCGATCCCGCGC
>JBAVQT010000097.1:0-6832 GCA_049694295.1 Candidatus Acidiferrales bacterium | reverse complement strand
ACTCATTCGATATTGTATGTGACCTGGCTGCAATTGGAACACAGACAGAAACAGGGAAGGGAATCAATGCGCGGGATGCCGATGGCGTTAGTGAATATTCCTGGTCTTGCGACCCACGTAGTCCATCAGCAAATACTGGCCCAGGGTGTAAGGCGTGGTGAAATAGGCTTTGCCGCGACAAAGTTCGGTGACTTTCTGCACGAAGTGGACGAGGCTGTAATCGCTGGCGAGCATGAAGGTGTTGATCAGGATTCCAGCGCGCTTGCACTTGGCGACTTCTTCGAGCGTCTGGGTCACCACCAGAGGATCGAGGCCGAAGGCGTTTTTGTAAATGCGGCCGTCGTCGAGCGTCAGCGCGGAAGGCTTGCCGTCGGTAATCATCACGATCTGGCGCATGTCTTTTTTCTGGCGCGAGAGGATGCGTTGCGCCAGGCGGAGACCCTCGCGCGTATTGGTGTAATGCGGACCGACCTGCACGCGCGCCAGTTTGCCGATGGGAATTTCCTCGGCGGTGTCGTGAAAGAGCACGCAATGGAGCGAATCGCCGGGATACTGCGTGCGAATCAGATGCGAGAGCGCCAGGGCCACGCGCTTGGCGGGAGTAAAGCGGTCTTCGCCATACAAAATCATGCTGTGGCTGCAATCCAGCATGAGAACCGTCGCGCAGGATGACTGGTATTCGCACTGGTGAACCATCAGGTCCGGGTAATCGAGGTCGATCGGAATTCCAGAGCCATTGCGCTGCACGGCGTTGAAAAGCGTCGCGCTGATGTCCATGTTGAGCGTGTCGCCGAATTCATAGGCTTTCGAGGCGCCGCCCGATTCGATGCCGGTGGCCAGGTCGCGGGTGTCGTGTCGGCCAAAGCTGCTTTTCCCGAGCGAGGCGAGCAAATCCTTCAGCGTCTTGAAACCCAGGAAATCGAGGGCCTTGTCGGTGATCTCGAAGCGGGCCTCTTCCTTGGGGTGCGCCTTTCCGACCTGGCCGCCGGGTGTTTCCGAAGGGGGCTGAGTGATCTGCGCGTTCTGCTGCTGGGAGATGTAGCCCTCTTCCTCCATGCGTTGAATGATTTGTTCGATCAGGTCGCGCAACTCTTGATTCTGGGCCAGGTCCGGATTTTGGAGCATCTGCTCCATCATTTCCTGAGGCAGCAGATCCCCCTCCTGGAGCGCGCGCAGAATGGCTTCGCGCAGGGCCTCCATCATCTGCTCGCGGGATTTCTGCGGATCCATTTCGAACACGCCGTAGGGAGACTCATAACCACTCTGCAGAAAAAAATCGGAGAGGCGGTTCATCAGGTCCTGGAGGTCCAGGTCGCCCGCGGCGTCCGGCGCGTATTTGGAATATTTTGTGTACTTCATCGGTCTTTACCCGCGCCTGCGCAGCGCAACCTCAATTGAATTGCCTGCGCGGCATGCGTCCGCCGCCCTCGCGAGGATCGCGGGGCTCCGGCGTCTTGCGGACTTCGGCGAAGTAGCCGCGCTCTTCGCTGCGGCTGACGCGCTTGTGCGCCCACAGTCCCTCGAGAATAAATTCGGCCGCACTGGCGACGATCGCCGAGTCGTCTTTGGCGCTGACGCCGATGCCGCCCAGATTCTCGTAGAGTCCCTGTATTTTCTTGAACTGCGCGGCCACCTCGGCGCTCGGCGTATTGGCGGCAACCTTTAATTCGCCGCCCATCTCGAACCACTGCACCACGGGCTGAAAATTGACGTCGGCGAAATAGCGGGAGAAGGTGCGCCCGACCGCCGCGCGAATCAGTTCCTTGGCTATATTTTCGGCGCCGCGCAGCTCGCCTTCATATTCCAGCTCGAATTTTCCGGTCATGGCGGGCACGGCCGAGTAGACGTCGGCCACGCGCGCCACAATCGTGGAATCATGGCTGCGGACGGCGCGCTGCTCCGCGCTGCTGAGAACGTTTTCGAGGGCGCTGATGGGCAGGCGCTGGCTGACGCCACTGCGCCGGTCCACGCGCTTGTCGTCGCGGGCTTGAAACGCCACTTCCTCGACGATCTCGCGGATATAAAGGGGCACTTCGACGCGGCGTTTGCCTTCGCGTTTGGTCCAGGATTCCTGAGCGGTGATGGCCATGCCTTCGGCCACCGTGGCAGGATAGTGGGTGCGAATTTCGGAGCCGATGCGGTCTTTCAGGGGCGTGACAATTTTTCCGCGCGCGGTGTAGTCCTCCGGATTCGCGGTGAACACCATGAGCACGTCGAGAGCCAGGCGAACGGGATAGCCCTTAATCTGGATGTCGCCTTCCTGCATGATATTGAACAGGCCGACCTGAATTTTTCCGGCGAGATCGGGCAGTTCGTTGATCGCAAAGATTCCGCGGTTGGCGCGGGGCAGCAGCCCGTAATGAATCGTCAACTCGTTACCGAGCGTGTGTCCGCTCTTGGCGGCCTTGATGGGGTCCACGTCGCCGATCATGTCGGCGATGGTGACGTCTGGCGTGGCGAGTTTTTCGACGTAGCGCTCTTCGCGGCGCAACCAGGCGACAGGAGTGGCATCGCCTTGGGTGGCGATGCGCTCGCGGCAGGCGCGGCAAAGCGGACGATAGGGGTTGTCGTGGATCTCGCAGCCCTCGATCATGGGGATTTGCGCATCCATGAACCCGCTGAGGGTGCGCAGGATGCGCGATTTGGCCTGCCCGCGCAGACCGAGCAGAATGAAATGGTGCTTGGAAAGAATCGCGTTGACGATCTGCGGCACCACCGTGTCGTCGTAACCGTGCAGGCCGGGGAATAGCTCGCCGCCCTGCTCCATTTTCTCGAGCAGATTCTCGCGCAACTCTTGCCGCACGGTCCGGCCGGCGCAAATTTCCTCGGACCAGCGGCTTCGTCTCAGCTCTCCCAGCGTTTTCGGCAATGCGCTCATCCGCGCCCCGTTTCTGCCCTTGTTTCCGGCTCGTGCAGTGCGGCTTCTTCTCATACGATGCGCCAAGGCGCGGAAGGGTCTCGCACGATTCCGACGGCCGGCCTTAATTCAACCCGTGCCCGTTGCCGCTGGCGCGCTGCCTGACCTGCTGACGGTGCAACAGCTTAGGCAGCAACTGCTCGAGCCACGGCTGCAGAAAAGCTCGCCGATCTATCTCGTTGCGCATCTCGAGCAGCCGTTGCTTCTCTTCCAGCTCCATCGGCAGCATGGCCGCCAGCCTATAGGCCAGAGGTTCGGCGGCCTCATCGCCCTCGTCGTCTTCCCACTCCTGCCCATAAATGAGTTCGTGGCAATCGTCGAAGGTCTTCCGGAGCTTTTTCTCGATGGCCGGGTCGAGCGAGGCAGGCTCATCCTCGAGGTAGGCAACGACTGCCTCGTAGTAGGGCTGCTCTTCGAGAATTTCGCGGACGTCGAAGACTGCGCGGCCTTCCGCCAGGATGTCCATGCGGCCGTCCGGGTAGTCCTTAACCTTTTCGACGATCGCCGCCGCGCACCCCACGGTGGCGATTCCTTTGCTGGTTGCCAGGATCATGCCGAATTCGGTGTCGTCGGCCAGACATTTTCCGATCATCTGTTTGTAGCGGGGCTCGAAGATGTGCAGGGGCATGGCCATTCCGGGCAGGAGAACAACGTCAAGAGGGAACAGCGGTATACGTGTTGGCCTCGTTTTCATTGCCGTCCCGGAACTCGACCAGCGAAACCAGCTACTGAACCCGGTCACTCAAACCGGCCGTCGGATCGCTGGAGGAATCATACATCTCAATCTGGTCCAAGGGGAACGCCGGTTTGCGCCGGTCCGCAAAGCCGCGCGATCGCCCGAACTATCGCAGCAGAGTAAGGGCCGCCTGCATTTCGTCGCGGGCGTGCATATCGCCGGCCTGCGCCGCGACTATGATGCCGTCGGAGAGCAGCTTGCGCGCCTCTTCGGTGCGGCCGACCCGGCCCAGCAGCTGCGCGTACTGAAAATATCCCGCCACGTATTGGGGATGCTCCTCGATCAGCTTTCGGAAATGCTCGGTGGCCGCCGGCTGGTCGTCCAGTTTCACGCATTCCAACGCCAGGCCGTAACGCGCAAACGCATCGCCGGGTTTGTCGGCCAGGAACTGCTCGAGCATTTCGCGACGCGACTTCTGCATTTGGGTCATGGTCGGTATGCGCGTATTATATCCCACATCGTCCGCCACGCCGCGCGAGCGGAGGCGGCATGCGAAATCAATTTAGAATCGAGCCGATCCGCCGAATGGCCAAGCCACCGAAGAAGTCCGCGAAGCATGTTGCCGGTCATGCGACGCAGCCGCATTCCGCATCCGCCACGCCGAATTCGCCCGCGGGCTCAATCTCCCCGGCCCTGGCGGGCAAGCCGTCGAGCGCCTCGCGGTCTGAAATCACCGAAATCGTGCTGCCCAACGACGCGAATCTGCTGGGAAATATGCTGGGCGGCCGGGTGATGCATTTGATCGATATCGCCGGCGCCCTGGCGGCCAGCCGCCATTCCAATTCTCACGTGGTCACCGCTTCGGTGGACTATCTGGATTTTCGATTTCCGATACATGTGGGTGAATGGATCGTTCTCAAGTCCAGCATCAATCGCGTCTTCAGCACTTCGATGGAAGTCGGGGTGAAAGTGTTCGCCGAAAATGCGCTTACCGGCGAGCGCCGCCACACCTCGACCGCTTACGTTACTTTTGTCGCCCTGGATTCGGACCATCATCCGCATCCCGTGCCGCCGCTGATTCTGGAAACCAAGGAAGACCACCGGCGCTACCGCGACGCGGGCGATCGCCGCCGGGTGCGTCTGGCCATGCGCCACAAGCGCCCGCTGGACGACTAGCGCTTCGGTGGCGCGGATTTAATCTGGCAAGACGCGATGGTCCTTCGCCGCAGTGCCCCCTCTGACAATTTGGCGCTTGCGCTTCCGGAGCGCCGCGTGCGATTGATGCATGGGGCGATTTTTCCGGGAGATTCAGCGAGCGCCGGGCTCACGAGACGATCATGAATATGCCGCAAGAATGGTCCAAAGGCGAATACCGCGTTAGCACCGATCCGGCGCAGCTGGATATCACCGTGATTCACGATTTTCTCTCGCGGCAATCCACGTGGGCGGCGGGCATTCCGCTGGCCACGGTGACGGCCTCGATTCAGCAATCGCTTTGTTTTGGTTTATTTCACGCGGAGCGCCAAATAGGATTCGCGCGGGTAATTTCCGATTACGCCACGATCGCGTATCTGGGCGATGTGTTCGTGATTCGCGAATATCGCGGGCGCGGGCTGAGCAAATGCCTGATGAGCTGCGTGATGGACCATCCCGGGCTGCGGAACATGCGGCGATGGATTTTAGTCACCGGCGACGCGCACGGATTGTACCGCCAGTTTGGATTTCGGGCGCTCGAGCAGCCGCGAAAGTACATGGAGATTCACAATCCGCGGGTTTATGACGCGCAGTTCATCTGACCGGGGGAATTTCTCGCGGCGGCAGGATCGTCATGCGCGGGCGGCGGCCTCGGCGGCGCGAGCGCCGGACTCGACGCATTTGCCGATGGCCGGCCCATCGAGATAATTTCCGGTAAAGAAAAGCCCCGGCAGTTGGCGCTCGCCAGCGCGAATGGCCTCCACGTTATAACCGTGGCCGAGATTGTATTGCGGCAGCGCGCGCGGGTAGCGCCACACTTTTTTCGCGGCAGGCGGCCCGGTAATGCCGGCCACGCGCTGGTTGTCCGCCACGACGATGGCGGCGATTTCTTCCTCGGATCGCTCGACGATCTCGAGATCGGTGGCGCCGCCAACAAAACTCGTCATCAGGAACATTCCGGCGGGCGCGCGTCCCTGAAAAAGCGACGAATTCCAAACGGTTCCGAGCGTTCGCAACCCCTCGCTGCGCGGCATCAGCACGCCGAACCCGCGCATCGGCTCGATCATTTGCCGGTCGTAGTAGCCCGCGCTCACGACGGCTACCGGAGCGTACGCAATTCCCTCCAGCGAGCTTGCCAGGCGCGGGTCCGTCGCCGCGATCAGCCGCCCGGCGGTGTAAGCCGGGGTGGCGATCACGATTTTGGCGGATAGGATCGTTTCGTTCGATCCGCCGGCGCGCTCGATCCCTATCTCGTATCCGCCATCGCCAGCGCGGCGAAGGCTCGCGACGTTCACTCCAGTTTTCAGGCGTGCGCCAAGTTGGCGGGCAATCGCCTGCGTCAATGATCCCATGCCGTGACGCAGAGAACAGAGAGCGGGCGGAGCTGCACCTTTTTTTTGTTCGCTGCGCGATTTCCGCGCGCCGCGCAGCACGCTGCCGTAGGTTCGCTCCCAGGTCTCGAGCGATGGAAACGCGGCGCGCAGACTGAGCCGCTCCGGATCGCCAGCGTAGACGCCGGAAACGAATGGAGAGACCAGATACTCCAAAATCTCGTGCCCGAATTTTCGTCGCACGAACGCGGCCACCGACTCTTCGTCGCCCGGAGGCTGCGTCTTGCGAAACGATTCGGCGGCCACGCGCCAGCGCGAGCGGGGACCCAGCAGCGAACTCGCCAGCAGAGCTTGCGGCGACATCGGAATCTTCAGCAAACGGCCGCCGCGCAAAACGTAACGCGGCGCTTTGGGGTCCGCGGTGACGATTTCACTTTCCATGGCGACATCGCGGATGAGGGCGGCGAGCGGCGCGGACAGTTGAAAGCTCTGGGGACCGCTTTCGAAGAGAAAGCCGTCTCGTTCTTCGCTGCGGAGGAACCCGCCGGCGAGATCGGCACGTTCGAAGATCGTGAAGGGAATTTCGAGCTGGTGGAGGCGGAGCGCGCAGGCCAAACCGGAAATTCCGGCGCCGACGATGACGACGTGATTCGATGCGTGTGTGAGATCAGGCATGCGGGCTCGGCGAGTCTACAGCGTTTTCGAAAACAGCGG
>JBAVQT010000096.1:0-1541 GCA_049694295.1 Candidatus Acidiferrales bacterium | reverse complement strand
GAGTTACTTTTATAAAAGATTACTACCAAAGTCTAACACACTCTTATGAGCCGAGCGGGCGCCGAACGGGCGCTCCTTCAACTGTCCTTGGATATTTTCACATCGCACAAGCACTTGAATGGCTTTGCAGGACCAATGGTGGGGTTGGCAGGTTCGAATTAATGAGGACAATTCTCGCCGTGACGAACGTCGGGTTGCTCCTCGGGAGGCTGCGCGAGGGTGAAAATCTCGCGGCGGGAGGCGAGGGCCGATATGGTAGGCTGTGCGGAGGGCCGATGATTTCGGGCTCGGGTTGGCGCGGTGATTCTGTGGAAGTGGCGGTGCGGCGGCCGAGATGAGAGGCTCTGCAGCGGGCCAAAATAAAGTTGAGCGACGGAAGGACGAGATCATGACGCGGAATTATTGGATTGCGGCGGTGATGCTACTGGCGACGGCGGGGCTGGGCTGGGGCGCGAGCGCGGCGCGGGGGCAGGACGCGAGCGCGCCGGCCAGTGGGGATATGGGCGCGATGAAGATGAACGCGCCGAGACCTGTGCCGCCCTATCACAAGAGCGCGCCGAAGGAGGCGCTGCCGGAGACGTTGAATCCCGATCAATTTCCGAGCGTGGAGGCGCAGAATATTTACGCGCTGGCGGCGAAGATCAAGAAGGTGCTGTACCAGGAGCCGTGCTACTGCGGCTGCGACAAGGACGTGGGGCACAAGAGTTTGCTGGACTGCTATGTGGACAATCACGGATCGTTCTGCAACGTGTGCAAGCGGGAAGCGGTGTTCACCTACCAGCAAACGGAGTTGGGAAAGACGCCGGCGGAAATTCGGAAGGCGATCATCGCGGGCGACTGGAAGAATGTGGATCTGACGCCGTACGATGTGGCGCCGGCGGGCGCGGCTGCGAATCCTGGCGCGCAGTAGAGCGGTGGGGATTGGGAAGACTCAGGGAGCGGAACTTCAAAATCCGCACCCTTTCCGAAGACTGGAAAGAATGTGCTCCCTATAGAAACCAGCCGTTCGCGTTCGTGACGTGGGATGGCAGGCCATCCGTTCATTAACCAAACGTCCGAATGAGCGCCTCGATAATCACGTAAGAAAACAGAGTAACGCTGAAAATTAACCCCCGATGTAGCTGAGCGAGTCGCGAGTAGGCCGGGAGCTGACCGATCCGTTCGACATAGATACGAATTTCCCAGTGTAGAAGCAGCGAGTAAATCCAGATGGCAATCGGCAGCAGGACCAGCGCGAATACGGCGTCACTAGCCTTGAGACTTGCAGATTTCATAGCGTCGATCGCGCGCACGCCCCACAAGACGAAGATCAACAACACAAGCGTCAGCAAATCAAAACTGACGGACCGGAATGGCGAGCGGCTGAAGTAGCCTTTGATCGAAGAAGGGTCGTTCATGTGAACTTCACCGATGGTCAACCACACAGTTGGTTGTTTATGTACTCATTCATTTTTGTCATCAAATATGCACCAACTCCAAAGGGAATCGTAAAGGGCAGAGGAGAAATCGCGGCAAGAGCGATGATGTCGGTCATCTCGTTC
>JBAVQT010000095.1:0-15045 GCA_049694295.1 Candidatus Acidiferrales bacterium | reverse complement strand
GATCGACCGCATTGCCGCGGCCATTGACCGGCATGGCGCGCCGATCATCGAGCGACTCTACACGCCACGTGAAGTGGCCTATTGCGAGAGCCACAAGAATCGCTACGAGCGGTATGCGGGACGGTTTGCGGCAAAAGAAGCGGCGATGAAAGCGCTGGGAACCGGCTGGAGCCGGGGCGTGCGCTGGCGCGATATTGAAGTGACGCGCGAGACAAGCGGAAAACCGACGCTGAATCTGGCGGGTGTGGCTATGGAAATCGCCGGGCGCATGGGCGTGAAAAACATTTCACTAACCATCACCCACAGCGGAAACCTGGCGCTGGCGCAAGTGATTTTCGAGAGCGAGTGAGCGGGGCGCCTTTTCCACGGACTGCGCAGCGTGTCCGATTTGGAGACAGAGGCGTCCCACATTCGCGCAAATGCAAGGCTCTCTCCTGGTTCGACGAGTCCTTAATTCCCGTACAGGGAGTCATTTACGATAGCGACTGGGTGGGCCACTGACTTGCGTTCTGGCGTGAGGGTATTCAGCTGAGGGGGGCCATGGTCGAATTTCTGCAAGATTTGAAGTACGCGCAGCGGGCACTGTTCAAATCGCCCGGATTTGCGCTGGTGGCGATCATCACCCTGGCGCTGGGAATGGCCGTGAACACCACGATTTTCAGCGTGGTCAACGGCATGCTGCTGCGCCCCCTGCCGGTGCCACACCCAAACGAAATTACGGTTCTGGGATTGCAGCGCCAGAACCTGGCGAATAACGAATATTTTTCGTATCCCGATTATCAGGATTTGACCAAGCGGCCAGGCGCGTTCCGCGATGTTCTTGCGTACCGAATGTGGCTTTCGAATATAGCGTTCAACGGGCACGGCGACCGCACGATTGTCGCACTGGTGACAGGAAATTATTTCTCGGCGCTCGGGCTCAGGCCCGCGGAGGGACGTTTGTTTCTTTCCGGGGAAGGCCGAGTGATTGGCGCCGATCCGATCGTGGTCCTGGGATACTCATACTGGCGGAAACGATTCGGCGGCGATCCCAACATCGTCGGCAAGCAAGTGGAAATCGATGATGTTCCGACGACGGTGGTCGGCGTCACTCCCGAAGATTTTCATGGCACCTACTCGGTGCTGGAGACCGAAGCATATCTTCCTCTGACCGGCCCGCGCGGCCCGGACGACGGAGACGTGACGAAGGATCTCTCGCAGCGCGACACCCGGAATCTACGCGTGATGGCCCGGCTGGCTCCCGGTATCACGCTAAAGCAGGCGCAGGCTTCGATGGACGTAACCGCACAGCAGCTCTCCGAACAATATCCGGATACCGACAAGGGCATCAGCATAAAGGTGTACCCGGAAAAGCTGGCGCGGCCCGATCCGGACCCGGACAATTCGCTTCCGCTGGCAGCGATGGCATTCTTGATTCTGGCGGGACTGGTGCTTTTGGTGGCGTGCTTCAACATCGCCAACGTACTGCTGGTGCGCGCGACGGTGCGGCAGCGCGAGATGGCCATTCGCGCGGCGCTGGGCGCGGGACGAGCGCGCCTGGTCCGGCAATACCTGACCGAAAGCCTGCTGCTCGCGGTGCTGGGAGGTTGCGGCGGCCTGCTGATGGGATCGTGGGCGAGCATATACCTGGGCTCGCTGCATCTGGGATCAAATCTTCCTTTGCGATTTGATTTCAGCCCGGATCGCACGGTGTATCTGTACGCGCTGGGAGCGGTGCTGCTATCGACGATCATCGTGGGAGTAATTCCGGCACTGCGAGCAGCTCGCACAGACGTGGGAGCGGTGTTGCATGAGGGCGGGCGAGGATCGTCGGATGGGCCGGGGCGGCATTACGCCAGAAATTCGCTGGTGGTGGCGCAAGTGGCGGGCTCGCTATTGCTGCTGGTGGTGGCGGGACTTTTTGTGCGAAGCCTGCAGCGAGCGAAGAATATTTATCTGGGCTTCGATCCGAACCAGATTTTGAACGTCACAGTGGATCCCTCGGAAGCGAATTACAAGGAACCGCAAGGCCGGGAATATTTCCGGGAACTCGAAACGCGGCTGAGGGCTCTGCCGAGCGTGGTGTCCGTGTCCCAGGAGTTTTCGCTGCCCATGGGATATATCAGCTCCGACAATCCAATTACGGTTGAGGGGCATCCGGCGCCGGCGGGGCAGCAACCGCCGCTGGTCTCCTACGACATGGTGAGCCCGGGTTATTTCAATACGCTGCGCATACCACTGCTTCGAGGCCGCGGATTCAGCGACGCCGATAGCGAGAAAGCGCCTCGCGTCGCCATCATCAACCAGACCATGGCGAAAAATCTGTGGCCGAATGAAGACCCGCTCGGCAAGCGATTCCTGGCCGGCCATTCCGAAGGGTCCGACCCGGCCGCGAAATGGACGGAAGTCATCGGCATCGCGCAGGACGGTAAATATCAGAACGTGACCGAGACGCCGCAGGCCTATTTCTACGTGCCTTTCGCTCAGGATTATCAGTCGCTGCGGACGATTTCGGTGCGCACCGCCGGAGCGCCCGAAAATCTCGCGCAGGCGGTGACGGAGGCGATTCGCTCGCTGGACTCCAACGTACCGGTCACGCAGCTGCAAACCATGCACGAGGCATTGAATAGCGCGAATGGATTTTTTCTTTTTGAATTCGGCGCGCAGCTGACGGCCACCATGGGTCTGCTCGGGTTGATACTCGCCTCGGTGGGAATCTACAGCGTGGTGTCGTACGCCGCGGCGCAGCGAACGCAGGAAATCGGCATTCGCATGGCCCTGGGAGCGGAGCCGCGCGACATACTGCGGATGGTGCTGCGGCAGGGGCTGGGGGTCGTAGGGATTGGCATTGCGGTGGGACTGCTGGCCGCGTACCTGGGAGCGCGCCTGGTAGCCGGCTTGCTTTTTAACGTTAGCGCCGCCGATCCGCTGACGTACATCTCGGTGGGTGCGTTCCTGACGGGCGTGGCGCTGCTGGCTTGCTGGATACCGGCGCGGCGAGCGACGCGCGTAAGTCCGCTAACGGCGTTGCGCTACGAGTGAGCGCAGAGAGCTGGCGCATTTTCGGCGGCGAGCGATGGACCAGCATCACAGTTGACAGGTTCGAGCGCATCGTCCGCCCGCTCGCTTGGCACCACGTCGCACCATTCATTTGGTTTTCGATGGCCGGCCACGCGAACTTTCAGATAATTCCCAGTTAATGCTTCGGTGTGATCCTCGCCGCGACGGGCCAGCGTCAGCGCGCGCATTTGCTTTCCGGCCTGCGCGGCGCGAAAGGACCGGGCTTTCGCCTGTCCCAGAGCGCGAAGAGTTCCTGCGCGATCGCGAATCTCGCGCGAATCGAGCGGTGCGGCTAGCGATGCGCCCGTGGTGCCGGGCCGCGCGGAAAATGAAAATACGTGTAAGTAGCTGAACGGGAGGCGCTCGATAAAATCCATCGTTTCGCGGAATTCGATTGCGGTCTCGCCGGGGAAACCGGCAATCACATCGGCGCCAATCGCTGCGTGAGGCATCAGTCGATGCACGATCTCAATGCGCTCGGCATAATGCGCGGTGCGATACCAGCGGTGCATGGCGCGCAGGATGCGATCGCAACCGGATTGCAGCGGGATGTGAAAATGCGGCGCGATGCGCGGCGAGGAAGAGACGAGCTTCGCGAAATCCTCGGTGATGTCTTGCGGCTCGATCGAACTGAATCGCAAGCGCTCGAGCGGCGTCTCATCCAGAATTCTCCGCACCACGACAGCCAGATTCACTCGCGGGTGGAGATCGCGGCCGTAGGCGCCAAGATTGATGCCGCTCAGCACGACTTCGCGCGCGCCCGATGCAACAAGGTTGGCGGCCGCGGCGACCACGCCATCGGGCGCCATGCTGCGGCTGCGGCCGCGCACCAGCGGGATCACGCAGTAGGAGCAGCGATTGTTGCAACCATCCTGAATTTTCAGAATTGGCCGGGTACGATCGCTGGCTTGCGAGACTGGGGCAATCGGCACGCCGTCGCCGGCAAAAATATCGCTGGTGAGAATTTTTGCGGGGCCGCGCGCGAGCGACATCGCTTCAGTATCGAGCTGCGCCAGCAGCACGAAATCGGGCGCGCGCCGGCCCGGCTTCGATTCATCGTTGACGTTCGAAGCCGACTGAAGCGCGAGAAGCTGGCGAACCACGCCGGGAATTTCCTCCTGGCGGCCATTTCCCACCACGCAGGCGACGCCCTCGAGCGCCGCGATTTCTTCGGGAGCGCGCTGCGCGTAACACCCGGTCACCACGATTCGCGTGGCGGGATTCGCGCGATGAATTTTACGGATCACTTCGCGCGTCTGCGCATCGGCTGCGGCCGTCACCGTACAGGAATTGAGCACCGCTACATCCGCTTGATCGCGCTCGGGCGCTGAAACCAAGCCCGCATCGGCAAGCGCCCGGCGGATGGCCGCAGCGTCCGCGTCAGTGGCGCGGCAACCGAAATTTTCGATGAAATACGTGCTCATAGGGTGCATTCACGCGGACACTATCAGCCGCGCTCATTGCGCGACAAATTATAGCAGCTGGACTAACGACATCGTACGGAGTCAGGCGGCGCCTATCGCCCGCGGTCATCCGGGCGCGAGCGAGCGAGTGACGGTATCCGCGTCGGCCTCTGCTCGCAGATCCTATGTTTTTGCAGCGATATCCAGAGGGCCTAAGAGGAAGGGTGGTGGCGACGAATGAGACAGGTCGGAGAGATGGCTACGAATCAGCCGGACGGCGCTGGTAGCAGAGGAGGATCAGGTCGGCGCGGCGGCGGACTCCGAACTTAGCCAGCAGATTCGAAACATGGAATTTCACGGTGCGCTCGGAAATATGCAGGCGGTCCGCGACTTCCTTGTTGGCAAGATTTTCGAGAAGACCGTTGAGAACTTCCTGCTCGCGGCGGCTCAATTCGGCGGGAGAATCGCCTCTCAGGCGCCGTCCGGCGGCGGTGCTCAGAATCGAATCCACGAAGCGCGAGAGCACTTCGCGAGGAACCCAGAAACCGCCTTGCGCCACCAACGGCAGCGCGCGGGGGAGCTGTTCGCGCGCCTCGGTGTAATTCAAAATGCCCTTCACTCCCTGGCGGAGCAGCGCGTAGCTATCCGACTCCTTGAAATTGTCGCCCACCACCAGCAGCCGGGCGCCGGCCTGATGGTCGAGGATATTGTTGAGCAGCGCTCCGGTGGCCTGCCGCGCGGCATGGGCATCCACGACGAAAACGGCGGCCTTGGGAACGTCCAAGTGGCGCAAATCGGGCGCGAGCATGGAATCGAGCTGGCGGGCGACGATCTGAAAGCCCGACTTTTCCAGCAAGCGCTGGAATTCCTCGAGCACCATGGGATGCGGCGAGAGCAAACAGACCTTCAAGGCCGTCTTTGAGGGCGCTTTGGGCATTTTAGCTAGGCTAGCGGAATTGAGGGGCAGGGGCAAGAAAGACGCGGCCAATGATTGCCTAGAGTGCACCAAGCAACAACAGGGCGCAACGCAGCCCGGGCGACCCCATAAACAGAAATCAGCCCGGCTGGGGGCGAATTAGCCGTCCCGGCCGGGCTGATCCTTACATCAGAACGACTACGCGATCGTCTGCACCGACGCAGCGCCTGCCAGCTTGCGCCGCATCATGAAACCGAGCATTGCCAGGCCCGAACCGAAGAGAACGAAGGTGCCGGGTTCTGGAGTCTGAGTGACAGTCAGGAATTCCTGGGGAGGAGTATTGGCGCAGGAATTGCCGCTGCAGAGGATCGGGAACTGCGTGTTTGGGGTATAGATCCCGATGTTGCCGAACTCACCGGCGTAGAAAGTCTGGTTCTCGGCCTGGGTCAGCCACGATTGTGCACCTGCGAGCGTGCTGCCGGAAAGAGCGCTAAAGGCGCTGCCGTTGAATACGTCCCAAATTGCGAACTGGATCTGGGCGATAGTGTTTTGGTTGTGGGTCGAAAACATCTGGGTCACCAACCAAGCCATTTCGTCGTAACCCTGGGTGTTGTTTCCCCATTTCGTGCCGGTCAAGCTGGAAAGGCTGGTGATGCTGGCGGTCCAGGTTTCGCCAATATAGCTCTCGTCAGAATAGTCATCGCAGACAACCAGCGTGGTAACGCCGTTGATCGTTGCGGTATAGGCGCCGACGTAGACGCCAGCGAGAGTATTCGAACCGGCGCTGGTGAGGTCCATGCTGGCCGAGCCGTCCGCGAGCGCGCCGGGCGCGATTAATAGGATGGCTCCTACCAACGTTGCCAAACAATATTTTGTGAAGGTCTTCATGTGTGACTGGTCCCCTTTTGCTGAAACTGAATTTGTTGGTCTCTTCGTACGCCGGAAAACTCTTTGAGCCTGAGCGGCCGTCTCGACTGCGAGAGGGCAGCGCCTGCGGAATCCGCTTGGCGCGACACGCAATGGTGTTTTGCAAGTGGGGCGCCAAGAGTGGCGGCCAGCAAGTATATGAAAACACGGGGGCAGACTTGGTTCCGGCAGGCGAAACAGACAGGAAAGTTCCTCAGGTACGGCAGTTATTTTCTCACCTGGAGATTAGAGATTTTTCATTCAGCGAAAAGGACTTAGGGAACAAAAAGGCCGTGAGAATGGACGCGAGGAACGCGGCGTGGTTAGTCGCCGTTTGGAATGGCGTCGGGAGCAATTTGCGGATCGAGGATAGGGCGTCGCTGGGGGCGCTTGGGCGGCAGGCCAGCCTGGCGAACTTTATAGAGCAGTGCGCGATAGCTGATTTTTAGCACTTCGGCAGTCTTGCGCCGGTTCCAGTGGTTGGCTTGCAGAACTTTCAAGATCACATCGTGCTCCATGCGACGAGTGATCTGCTGCGCGATACGCTTGAGCGGAATGTTGCCGTCTTCATTGACTTCGTAGGCGATGTTGAAGGGCTTCTTCTCGGCAGGTTCCACCCGCTCGGTGTAAAAAGACTCTTCGGAACCAAGAACGACGTAGCGCGCGAGGCAATTCTCAAGCTCGCGGATATTGCCGGGCCACTCGCGCTGTTGCAGAAGCTGCAGAGTCTGATCCGAAACAGGCGGAGCTTCGCGCTGGAAGCGACGATTGAAGGATTCGCGGAGATACTCGACCAGATAAGGAATATCGGCGCGACGATCGCGCAATGGCGGCAGAGTAATGCTGATGACGTTGATGCGGTAAAACAGGTCGGCGCGAAAGCCGCCGTTTTCGATCTCTTTTTTTAATTCGCGGTTGGTGGCGCAAATCACACGAGCATCCAGCGTCATTTCGTCGTGCCCGCCAATGCGCGTGAAGCGCCCGTCTTGCAGCACGTGGAGGAGTTTGGCCTGCAGCCCCGAATCAATTTCCGCAATCTCGTCGAGAAACAGAGTGCCGCCGTCCGCCATTTCCATGCGACCGGGCTTGGCGGCGTGCGCGCCGGTAAACGCACCCTTTTCGAAGCCGAATAGCTCGCTTTCGATGAGAGTGCCGGGAATCGCCGGGCAATTCACTTTCATGAATGGACCGGCCCGCCAGGGAGATTGCTCGTGAACGAATCGCGCCAGGACTTCCTTGCCGGTACCACTTTCGCCCAATATCAGGATAGGGACGTTGAGGCCAGCGGCACGTTGCACACGCTGGCGCACCGCCTGCATGGCCTCCGAGGGACCGAAGAAGACGTGATCGGGAGGGAGTTCCGTCGGGTGAGTCGTCGGCGCCAGCTTTACGGCTGCGGCAGATGCCATGTGCGTCCGTTCTCGATGAAATGGAGGCGTTTCGACCCGCCCCAACTGCTTAATGCACCCCGAACGCCAAACGCTACCGAGGCTTCGCCAGCCGGGCTCGATGGCAGCCCGCGCGAGCGGGAACATAAGGCGTTAATTTGCAGCAGCTTACGGGATTGAGAGTTGGCTTACTGCAAACGCGGACGAATCGACCGCCAGAAGCTCCACTAGCCCCAAATCAGAAAATCCTTGCCACTTCCGGGAAAGGGCTTTCCTTGCACGACAAGGTTTTGGACCAGCGTATTCCCATGATTTGGATGGCGCTTAGGCGTATTTGCCGGCAATCTCTTCGGCACGACCGGCGGGGAAGCACCGCGTTTGAGGCGGCGAAAACGACCCGGAATAATTCGAGAAAAATAAAAGTGCGGCAGTGACAGATGCGAGATTTCGACGACTCGCGCATCTCACTGCCGCACCGGAAAACGGTTAGATGTGTGTGCCCTCGCCGCGAATGATGTCGTAGCGTTCGATCACTGCAGCAACGCCGATCGAAGAAGGCTCGTCTTCATGCTGCTTATCCACGCGCACTACGCGGCCGTGCGCTCGGACGAAGACTTCACTACCGCGCGTAATTTCCGCCGGCAAGGTGAGCGTGAAGTCCACTTCCGTGCCGGGCACGAGCTCTTTCTGCATTGTGAAATAAACGCCCCGTGTCGAAATATCCCGAGTTTGACCGCTGTGTGACCCCGGCTCTCGATTTATGGGCAGGCGAACATTCACCGGCAGTGACAAGTCATACCGGCGGGCCATGCGGCGCTCTGTCATCCCCACTGCTCCTCCAGGACTGGATTGGTCGGGATAGCTTCCCCCATGAGCAGGTAGCAATCCCCCTTCCAAAGACTTTAGATTGTTTGCCGCGCTGCCTGGACGAGGTGGCGCAAAGCCGCTTACCTTGCCAAGATCGCGCGATAGAACTCGATTCGTGAATCAAAGCCTTTGAAAACAGCAACAAGCGTGCTCGTGAGTTTCCGGCTGGGCGACGGAAACTCGTTTGCCTGCGCGAGCGTGGCCCGCGTGTTTCCCCATTCGGACCGGAATACTATTCGATGACCCTGCGCATGGATAGCTCTATTTCGGAGGGTGTGCTCTAGATGTGCAATAGTTTGCGCGGGGTAATGGAACCGCCGGGACTGGAACGACTCGAAGTACCACCGCAGACTCGCGAAAAACGAATGAGAGTCCTGGGACGTGCAGGCGCGCACATCGCGTCACAATGCGAGCGCTCGGAATTCAAGTTCGAGAGCCTCGCACGGATCACCGAACCTTCAGCTGCCGCGAAGCGAAGGAACCGCCGGCGAATTTTCGCCAGTCGCATCCTTTTCTTTTTCTTTTGCGGCAGTTTCCTTGGCGAGCGCTTCACGCGCGGCTTTGGCGGCCGCGGAACGCGAACCGCGTCCGGAGTCGAGATTGAATCCGCGCATTTTGTAGAGCAGCGCTTTGTAGCTGATGCCCAGCATCTTGGCGGCGTCCTTGCGGCACCAGTTGGTTTTCTCGAGGGCGTCGGCGATGGCCTCCATCTCGGCTTCGTCCTTCAGACCGCGGACCAGCGCTTTAAGGCCCTGCTCTTTGGGCGCGGGAGCTTCGTCGCGCGGCGACATACGCTGCTGCTGGCCGGTCATCTCGAGGAGCTCGCGGAAACTGCCTTCGTCGTCTTCGAGGATCACGTAGCGCTTCACGAAATTCTCGAGCTCGCGCAGGTTGCCCGGCCACGGATAACGCAGCGCGGCTTCGAGAAGATGTTTCGAAGGCTCGGGAGCGTTCTTCTGATATTTCTCGCTGTATTTCGCCAGAAAATGGCGGAACAGCAGAGGAATTTCGGTGGTGCGTTCGCGCAGCGGCGGAACGTGGATCGAGAGAACGTTGAGGCGGTAGTAGAGATCCTCGCGGAAGCGGCCGGAGCGCATGGCTTCCTTCACATCGACGTTGGTGGCGGCCAGGACGCGAACGTCTACGTTGACCACGCCGCGCGCGCCCAACCGCGAAAATTGACCGTCTTGCAGCACGTGCAGAAGTTTGGCCTGAAGGTGCGGGCTCATCTCGGCGATTTCATCGAGAAAAATCGTGCCCTTGTTGGCCATCTCGAATTTTCCGGGCTTGGCGCGAACCGCGCCGGTGAAAGCGCCTTGCTCGAAACCGAAAAGCTCGGACTCCAGCAACTCTCCCGGAAGCGCGGCGCAGTTAACCTTGACGAAAGCCTGCTGGCGCCGCGTGGAGCGCAGATGGATCATCCGCGACACCACTTCCTTGCCCACGCCGCTTTCTCCGCTGATGAAGACGGGGACATCCACCGGAGCGATCTGCAAAATCTGCTGGCGGATCTTGAGCATTTGCGGGCTGGCGGCGAGGAAAGAGAGATCCTCGGTGAGCGCCTCGCAGTATTCGCGCAGGGCCTGATTCTCCGAACGCAATTCCTTTTTCTGTCGGCATTTCAGCAGCGCGGCGTCCAGCTCGGGCTTTTCGAAAGGCTTGGTGAGGTAATCAAGCGCGCCCAGGCGAATAGCCTCGACCACGGTGGTCACTTCGTTGGAACAGGAAAGCATGATGACGTTGAGCGTGCGATCGATCTGCATGAGCTGGCGCAAAGTCTCGAGGCCATCCATCTCCGACATCAAGACGTCGAGAATTACGAAATCGGGGCGTTCGCCCGCACCGATGCGAGCGAGAGCTTCCTTGCCGCTGGGCACGGTGGAGACATCAAAGCCATCCACCTCGAGAAGCGTCTGAAGATATTTTCGGATGCTGGGTTCGTCGTCAACGACGAGAATCTTTTCTTTTTCCACCATTTCCTGTTCCTGTCGGGCGGGCCGTGCCCGCTGATTTGAATTTCGAATTTCTAATTTGGCGCTTAACTCGCCGCACGACGATCGCGGCGTCTGGTCGATTCCAGTCGTTCGACTTCGCTCGCTCGATTCCAGCCGCTCGACTTCGCTCGCTCAATTCCAGCCGCTCGACTTCGCTCGCTCAATTCCGCGGGTTCAAGTTCTCTGCGTCAACTCTGCTCGCACAAGTTCGCCGGGTCAACCCCGATGACACAATGCGCCTACTCAACGTTAATCGGCAGCAAGAACGAAAATGAGCTACCGCGTCCGAGCTCGCTATCCACCCAGACTTTCCCGCGATGTGCCTGGATGAGTCTCTTAGTAATCGCTAATCCCAGACCCATTCCGGACGACGATGGATCCACGCGCACGAACTCTTCGAAAATTTCCTGGTGATATTCCGCCGCGATGCCCGCGCCCGTGTCGGTGACGGAAACCACCACGCTATTGGGCTTGCGCGCGCCGGTGCGGCGGCGTTCGGTGGAGGGCGAAGCCTCGGAAATGCGACGCTCCCAGAAATGCGGCTCGGCAACGAGAGTGATCGTGCCGCCGTTGGGAGTGTGCTTCAACGCATTGTCGAGCAGGTTCGCGACGATTTGCTGCACCTTCTGGTAATCGAATTTGAAACGCGGCAAATTGGCGTGGAGTTTGCTATCCAGACGCACGCTGGCGCGCTGAAAGGCGTCCTGCCAGCGGCAGGTAACGTCCTGAATGCAATCGCGGAGATCGTTTTCGCGCAGTTGCAGCACCAGCTTGCCGCTCTCGAGCGCCGAATAATTCAGGAACATCGAAACCAGGCGCACCAGGCGATCGCAGCTTTCCTTCGACTCCTGCAGAATCTCGCGCTGGCGATCGCCAACTTTTCCGAGTGAGCCGGACAACAGCAAATCGTAATAGCCCTTCATGACCGCGAGGGGCGTCTTCAGTTCGTGCGCCGCGGACGCAAGGAACACGGTTTTCTGGCGATTCACTTCCTGCAGACGCAAATAGGCAGCGAGCAAATTGCGGTAGGTGGTCTCGCGCTCCTGCATCAATTCCTGAACCGTGTGGCGCATGTCCGCTTCGTCGACGGGGGCTTCCGCGGGCACGAAATCGAGGTGCACCACGAGCCAGTCCGGTTCCGGCAGCCAGCGAATTCGAGCGCGATACTTTTCTTCGCCGAGTTCGACGGGATGATTTACTTCCTGCTCGCCATTCTCAAATTGGCTGAGAATCTGTTTTCGTTCGACATGGAGAACATCGGCAAACACATTGAAATTGCGCTTCGATTGCGCGCCGAGTTGATTCAGCTTGTCCTGAGCCTGCAGGTTGCTGAAAAGGATCCTACCCGCACGATCCGAGACCATCACGCAGCGATCGAAAGCGTCCAGGAGGCTGGAGACGAGCTGGTAGACCGCCTGGGCGTTGGCTTGCTTCTCAAGTGTGGGAGTCTGCGTCAATGCTTCTCCTGGCCCCGGGACGCACGGAACTCCGGCGTGTGAGGGCCACCCCGCACAGAAAAAGCGGGGGATAGCGTTGCTGGAAGAGCAATGCTCGCAAAGCCCTAAGGGGGAGTCAATGGTAAATGCGTTCTACTTTGCACAATCGTGGCAGTTCTGGGGAACTAGTTTGCACACAAAGCCAATCGGGACGAGCTTTCCGCGACCGCCGTATGTCTGCAAGTTAATGAAATGTAACTAGATAAATAAATCTTACAGAAAGGTTGTAACTTGCATCGAAATTGCGGTTCAGTTTGGGTACTAAAACTGGGGTACCAATGAGTATTCGAGAAAGCGTCGCGCATCATCAGGTGGGGCTCGGTCCTGGGTACGAGGAGCGCCGGCGCCACCAGCGCATCAACTTGCAGGTGCCGCTGTTTGTCCGCGGCAAGGATGCTTATGGCGAGCAGTTTCTCGAGCTAGCTAAAACTCTTGATATCAGCGGCATAGGTGCTTTTTTGACGTGCCCACGGCCGCTTACGATCGGGGAAGTGGTCACATTGACCATCCCCGCGCCCTCGATTACCTCATCAGCTTTGGTTCCCGCCGGAATGCCGCCTATCCAGGCTCGGGTCAGGCGCCAGCAAGAGGCTGGCGATGTCCATCTTGTCGGAGTCGAGTTTCTTAAGCCGATCGGTTGAGATCGGCGGTAGTCGGCTCTGCGGCATGGAGTTGAATCCCTCTAGCCTAAAAGTGGAATATCTTTCCTTGCGTCACCTTGCTTTCGAGAATCTATCGCCAGACGGATTGCGCGAGTCACCCAACGATCAGCATCTAAACAACTTGCGGGTCCAAAATGTCTTGGGCAGCCTCCTGACGATTGGACTGTCCCGTGCTAGTATCAAGTTCCCCGCAGTGCTTCTCTGTCCGAGGAGTACTTGAAGCGTATTGGAACCCAAATACTAATGCCCCAGCCCGGCGAAGCGTTACCGGCACAGCCATCTACGGAAGATTCGTACCTCGAGCTGGTTGCCGAAACATTGGAAGGTCTTGAGGAGGCAGCGCGAGGTCAATTCCTGCGCCAGTTTTTTCGCACCATGGCGCACATGGAACTGACCGAGGCGCAAGCCAACGATTCGTGGGAGCGCATTCTTGCGCGCCGCCGCGAACTTTCAGACAGCGCGGGAAAGCGGATCTCGCTCAAGACCGCGATCGTGGATGTGCTGGCGTCGATGAGTTCGCTGCGCGTGCCCATCCTGATCGAATACGAAGAATTCAAGAAATTGCAGATCAACGCAGCGACCGATCCGCTCACGGGTCTCTACAATCGGCGCCTCTTCGATGAATCATTCGACAAGGAACTGAATCGCGCCAAGCGCTACGGACAGCATCTGGCCGTGGTGATTATGGACCTGCACAAATTGAAGGAAGTGAACGATCGCTTCGGGCATCTGCAGGGCGATCACGTGCTGCAGCTGGCGGCCAGCACGCTGCGCAAGACGCTGCGCGCCTCGGACTTTGCCTTTCGCATCGGCGGAGATGAATTCGCGCTGCTGCTGCCGCAGACCGATCCAGAGCAGGCCATCACGCTGTGCCGCCGCGTTCGCTCGCAATACGAAACCGAGTTGCGACCCCTGAAGCTCGAAATCGGCGTAACTTTGGATTTCGGCGTGGCCGTCCAGCCGATTGACGCCGATTCGCGGCGATCGTTGCTGCGCATTGCCGACGAGCGGCTCTATCATCTGAAAAATGCGAGCCGCGGCAACGGTCCGCGGGCGGTCCCCAGCGAGACGCAGGCGCAGCACGAGGCGCCTCCTTATGCGGCTCCTCACGCAGCCCCTCATGCAACGATAGGTCCGTTATCTCCGGCCACTGCGGCGGCTGGCACACCGACGCATCGAGAAGCGGCGCCCCCTGCATCTCGTCCCCAGGCTCGCGAAACTCTTCCGCACCCCGGCGATCGCCCGGCCGTGCCCCTGACGCCCGATGCTGCGGTGGCCGCGGCTGCTTCCGCGCCATCTTCCTCTTTCACCGTGCAGCGGCGGTGGGAGCGCGTGTCGCTAGCAGGTACGAAAGCGCACGCTGTGCTGAGCGAGATCCCGGGCACAGCTTCTGTGATCGATCTAAGTTACGGAGGAGTGGCTCTCCTGCTGGAAGATCCACAGGCGATCCCCGATGTTTTCAATGCTGTGCTGCACGTTCCCATTCTTCCGCCGGTCCGCGTCAGCCTTAAAAAGACGTATGTCGTGTCGCTCGAACGAGGCCGGGCGCGTGTGGGTTGCGCGTTCGTCTCGTAGAAGAGCCCCGAACGAGTTCCGGCGTTTCGTTGACACCCCTCCGGGCGGCTGCTAGATTTCTTATCCTGTGTCTTTTCAGCATCTGAAATATGGAGCTTGCCTGCGGTCCAAGAGAGCCTTGGCGGCGCTGCTGGTGTGGGCCTGCACGGGCTGCGCGGTAAGCCAGAAAACGAAGGTTAAACCTTCCGAAGCGCCGCGCCCAGCCCAGACAGCCACCAAAGCGCAGCTTATCGACCGGTACGACGATGTGGCGCGGGGCGTCACGTCGCTCAACGCGACCGTGACCATGAAGCTGACGGCGGGCTCGGCCTACTCCGGGGTGATAGAGCAATATCACGAAGTGAACGGATTCATCTTAGCGGCGCGGCCGGCCAGCATCCGGGTAATCGGCCAGGCGCCGGTGGTGGCGAAAAACATTTTCGACATGGTGAGCGACGGAAAGACGTTCCACATTTACATTCCCTCCAAGAATAAGTTCATCGAGGGACCGGCCAATTTCGAGAAGCGAGCCGACAAGCCGGCCGAAAATCTGCGGCCTCAGCATCTGGTGGACGCGCTTTTCTGGCCGGAGATCACGGAGAACTCGACCGTCCTATTCGAGGAAGAGCACGAGGCCACATCCCGCTACTACGTGCTCACCGTCATACTGCAAGTTGAAGGCAGCGAGTCTGGCGCGACTTCGGCTCGAACGCGGGACTGGGAAGTGGCGCGAAAGATCTGGTTCGATCGCGCCGACCTGTCGGTGAGTCGCGTGGAAATTTACGATCCTCAGGGCGAGGTGAGTTCCGACATCAGCTAT
>JBAVQT010000094.1:0-8177 GCA_049694295.1 Candidatus Acidiferrales bacterium | reverse complement strand
CAGAGCCTCGCGAATGAATCCGGGTGTGTGATGGAAAGTGGATTTGATCGTCACTTCGGCATAATGCAGCGCCGCTGGATCGATTTTCACTTCCGTGCCGCGCGGGCATCCGCCAAACAAATTTACTGTTCCGCCCTTGCGCACCATTTGCAGCGCCCATTCCCATGTGATCGGCCGGCCCACAGCTTCGATCACCGCGTCGGCGCCGCGCCCGCGGTCGGTCATCTGCTTAACGCGATCCACGGGGTTTTCAATTTCGTTCACATCAAACGCCGCCACTGCTCCCAGCCGCTCCGCCGCACGCATCTGGCTGCGGCGTTTTCCAATGGCGATCACGCGAATATGCCGCGCCGAAAGGATGCGGATGAATTTCAATCCGATCGGGCCGCACCCGATCACCACCACCGTATCGCCCGGATTGATCCCGGTTTCGTGAATACCGCGCAGGACGCAGGCCAGCGGCTCGGCCATTGCCGCGTCTGTGAATGAAACGCCCTCGGGAATCTCCAGCATGTTCTGCCGGACGATCCGCCCGGGAATGCGGATAAACTCGGCATAAGCGCCGTTATTGAAAAGCAGGTCCTCACAAAGGTTGGGCTGCCCCTTGCGACAGTAGAAACACTGATTGCAGGGCGCCGAATTCGAGGGCAACACGCGCATGCCTTTGTGGACGCCGCCATTCACCGCGCTGCCCTTCTCTTCGATCGTGCCCGCCAGCTCGTGACCAAAAAGCGCCGGAGGCTTGATCATGCGCGCGTGGAATCCCTGCTTCCACACTTTCAGGTCCGTGCCGCACGTCAGGGCTACTTCCACGCGGACCAGCACTTCATCCGCCGCCAGACGCGGAATATCTACGCTCTCGATTTTCAGATCCTCGCGGCCATACAGAACCGCGGCGGTCATGTGTCCGTTTCGATCGCGTCTCATGCGTGTGTTATCACCACTTTAAGGGTATCATTCGCCGGGCGCGCCGCCAATTCCAAGCCTTCCGCGATTCGCTCTAGTGGAAACCGATGCGAAATCAACTCACGTACGGGCAACCGCCGCTCGAACACCAGCCTCGCCGACTCTTCCTGCTCCTCTATAGATGCGCTGTAGCTACCTAAGATTTCCTTTTCCTCAACGCCCACTGCCGCCGCTGGAAACTCCAGCCGCATGACCGGGTCATTATGAGCAAACAGTAACACGCGCCCGCCCGGCCGCGCGATGGCCAGCGCCTCCGATACCAATGACGGGTTGGGCACCGCCAGCAGCACTGCGTCGGCGCCCCGTCCACCGGTGCGCCGCCGAATTTCTTCCAGCAAATTACCCGACGTCGGATCGAACGCTTCCTTCGCCCCAAATCGCACGCTCGCCGCCCGGCGGCCGGCCATCGGATCGCTGGTATAAACTTCGCCGCCTTCGATTTTCGCCAGCAGCATCAGCAGCAGGCCGATCGGCCCCTGGCCGATCACCAGCACCGTCTCGCCCAGCGCTACGCGCGCCTTGCGCACCGCCTTCAAGCAGGTGTTCACCGGCTCCACAAATGTGGCGTCTTCAAACGTCACGCCATGCGGCAGCGCAATCATTCCGCGCTCCACCACCCACGGCATGGCCCGCACGTATTCCGCGAATCCACCACCATTCGGATCGAATCCCGCAGTCAGTCCTGTCTTCTTATAACCCGCGCACTGCGAGAAAAGTTTCCGCTCGCAATAAAAGCATGTCCCGCAGGGAACGTGATGAAAGCTGACCACTCGGTCGCCGGGCTTGAATTTGGTCACGCCACGACCGATTTGTACCACCGTTCCGGCCAGCTCGTGCCCCAGAATTTGCGGCGGCGCAACAAACCCATGGTGAATTTTCTTGATATCGGTGCCGCAGATGCCACACGCCGCCACGCGAAACAGCACTTCTCCTTCGCCGATTTCCGGGATCGGCACTGTCTCGACCACCACAGTGTCTTTGCCTCGATACACGCCCGCGCGCATCCGCCCTGTCGTTTTCTGCGGCGGTCTTTGCGTGTCAAGTATCTGTGTGGTCGTGCGGTTCATCTCGTGGCCGGGCCTCTGGTCGCCGTGATTCTCATCGAGCTGCCGCCGCTTGAGGCGCCGCTTCGGTCGCGCCTTGCGCGATCGCCTGGACGTATCCGTCGAGAAACTTCGCCAGCGCTTCCGCCGCCGCGCGGCTCCTTCGTCCCAGCCTCACCAGTGCCGGCAGCGCCTGTGGCCGCCGCACCAGTTGGCTCATCACGCGCGGTACGCTCACGCGTCCTTCGGCGATCACCGCATTCAAGTCAAACGGCAAATCTTCGTTCAGCGTATCGCTCACTGCCCGGATGGCGACGGAGCGAATTCCGAAAGCTTCCGATTCCAAAATGACCTCGAAGCTTTCCATGTCCACCGCGTCAGCCTGTTTCCCAAGAAAATTCTTTTCGGTTGCCGTGGTCACCACATGATCGACGGTATGCAACCGCTCGATTGCGCGCGCGCCCTGCTGCGCCGCCAGCGCCACGAACGATGCGTCGCAATCCAGCACCCTTCCGGGCTCGCCGCCCGACGACACGCTCTTCGCCACCAGCACCTGGCCGGCCTGATGTTCCTGTCTCAACGACCCCGCGAATCCTGAAGATATGCAGACGTCCACGTTATCGTATTCGCCCCAAGTTACTTCCGATGCCTTGGCGCCCGCGCGTTTCGGCCCGACCCCGGTCAGCACCACGCCCAACTCCGCGCATTCCAGTTCCGCGAACCATGCTTTCGCCGCGCCCCATACTCCCGGGCGAAACGCGCGCAGCTTCCGCCAGGGCGCGAATTCGTTTTCCAGAGCGAACGTAACCAGTATCTTCATGCCGCCATCCTACGCCGCCACTCGCGCCGTCGCGCCAGACTTCGATCCGTTGGTAATATATCCATGCGATTCGTACCATCGCACCGCTCGCTCCAGCGCCCGCTCGATTGGCCCCGCGTGATACCCCAGTTCTCTTTCGGCTTTGTCGCTTTCCACAAACATGCGGTGCTTCGACATCTTCACGCCGTCCACCGGAATCCGCGGTTCGCGTCCCGCCAAGCGCGACCACCATTCGTCCGCATAGCCCGCCGCCAGAGCGATGGCATGCGGCAACCGCACGCGCGGCGCGCTACGCCCGGTCAGTGCGGCCAGAGCTCCGAGAATTTCTTTCAGCGTCAGATTTCGGCCGCCCAAAATATACCGCTCGCCGACTCGTCCTTTTTCCGCCGCCAGCAGATGTCCGGCGGCCACATCTTCCACGGCCACCACATTCAATCCCGTATCCACATACGCCGGCATCTTCCCGTTCATGAAATCCAGGATGATGCGTCCGGTCGGAGTCGGTTTCCAATCGCCCGGCCCTACCGGCGCGGTGGGATTCACGATCACCACGGGCACGCCTGCCGATGCGGCCTTCACTGCTTCTTGCTCGGCCAAAAATTTCGATCGTTTGTAGTGCCCGATCATTTCGCCGAGCCCGGTTTTCGTCTCTTCGTTTGGCAGATCGCCTTCGCGCGGCACCGCAATAGTGGCCACCGTGCTGGTGTAAACGATCCTCTCCACGCCCGCGCGATGCGCCGCCGCCAGCAGGCTTCGCGTTCCCTGCACGTTGCTGGCGTACAACTCCTCGGGATGCCGCGTCCACAACCGGTAATCCGCAGCTACGTGAAAGACCAGGCGCACACCTTGCATCGCGCGATTGAGCGACGCCACATCGCGCAGATCGCCTTGCACTCGTTCGCCGGGCAGTCCTTCCAGGACGTCCAAACGGCTGGACGCACGCACCAGCAGGCGAACCGTATCGCCCGTCGCCACCAATTGGCGCGCCACATGGCTCCCGACGAATCCGGTCGCGCCCGTTACCAGCGTGGTCATAAGCTCAGGGAACCCTCATTTCCCTGCCGAAGCGCGCCCAGCCCCAGATGCAATCCTCTCGCGGGTCTCATCCGTAAAACACCGCCGTTCACGACCATCGGCCTTCTTGATGTCGCAGCTCTTCGGGCGGAATCTGCACCGCGAAATACTTGCGGCGCCCCTTGACCATGTTGTCGTAGCGCGCCAGCGCGTACAGCGGGAAAGAATTCCGGTACAGGTGATACTTCAGATAGAACACGCAAGGAAAACCGGTGCCCGTGAATTCCGGTTCGTCCCACGTTCCATCGACGGTCTGATGCTGCACCAGCCAGGAAACTCCGCGCTCCACCGCCGGATCGTCCGGCCCGACCGTCGCCAGCAGGCCAATCAGGGCCCATGCGGTCTGCGATGCGGTGCTCTTGCCGCGACCTTTTTGCGCCGCGTCGTAGTACGAATTCACCGACTCGCCGAAGCCTCCGTCCGCGTTCTGCACCGACTTCAGCCACGCAGCCGCGCGCTTGCAATCTGGATTCGCCGCCAAGTCCAGGGTTTCGAGAGACCGCAGCACACCGCTGGTGCCATAAATGTAGTTGACGCCCCAGCGCCCAAACCACGCTCCGTCGGTAGTCTGCTCGTGTCGTAGGTAGGCCCGGGCGCGCTCCACCACGGGATGCGAAGGTTTCCAGCCCATCTGTCCGAGGCACTCGACCGCGCGCGCAGTCACGTCGGCCGTCGAAGGGTCGAGCATGGCGTTGTGATCGGCAAATGGAATGTTGTTCAGAAATTCGAGATTATTCTCGTGATCGAACGCGCCCCACCCGCCGTCGCTGTTCTGCATGCTCAGCATCCAGCACAGGCCGCGCCGAATCGCTGCGCGCAACCTCGCGGGATCGGGATCGGCGACGCGCGATAGCGCCATCAGCACGAATGCCGTGTCGTCCACGTCGGGATAGAAGTCGTTGCGAAATTCGAAAGCCCAGCCGCCCGGGTCGGCCTTTTTATTTTTCACCTGCCAGTCGCCCGGACCTAGAATCTGCTTGTCCACTACCCAGCGCTCAGCTGCAATCAGCGACGGGTGCGCGGGATCGAGGCCTGCTTCTTGCAACGACACCATTGCGATCGCCGTGTCCCAAACCGGCGAAATGCAGGGCTGTACCCGCAGCGTGTCGCCCTCATGAATTTCATATCGAGCGAAAAATTCGATTTCGCGTGCCACCAGGGGATCGGTCGGATCGCCGCCATCCGAAAGTAGCGCGCAAATCGTGTTCATCATTCCGGGATAAATTGCTCCGAGTCCCTCGCTGCGCTCTAGCCTTTCGTTCATCCACTGCCTTGCGCGTTCGAGCGCGGCCTGACGAATCGGATTCCACGGCAATTTGTCGTACAGCTTTACCACGCTGTCCGCGGCCAAAAAGAAATTCTTCCACGAAAAAAAACTTTTGCTCCACGCGAAAGAATTCGGCTTTGCTCCCGCCACGCAAAACAGTTCATTCACTGTCACGCCCGCCGGCAGCCGCCATCCTGGCTTTCGCGCGTAAATGATCGAGAGCGGGACCACTATGGCCCGCGTCCACGATGACATTTCAATCAGGTTGATTGGAAACCAGTTCGGCAGCAGCAACAGTTCAGGCGGGATCGAGGGCACTAGCCGCCAGTCGATTGCGCCGACCATGGCCAGATAGAATCGCGTATAGGAGTTTGTCTCTTCAATGCCGCCCAATTCGAGAATTCGCGCCTTGGCGCGCGCCAGATGCTCGGAACCAGCGGCATCGCCCGCTAGCCGCAGCGCCACATAAGCCTTCACGGTCGCGTTCAGTTCCCCCGGACCATCAGGGTAGATATTCCAACCGCCCTCGGCGAGCTGGCGGCGCCGGATGTAGTTGGCGAGCTTCGCGATTTTCTCGGATTTCAGCTGCCCCAGGAGATGCAAGTACAAGATGTAGTCCGACTCGAGTGTCGTGTCGGCTTCCAGTTCGCCCCACCAGTACCCGTCCTGGGCCTGCTCGGAGAGTAACCAGTTCGTGGCCCGAGCCACAGCGTGCTCGACCTGGGATTGCAGGTCGGGTGCCGGCGCTGTTGCGGCGCTGGACCTGCTACCATCAAGTCTCATCTTTGCTTCTGGCGTCATCCGGTGGTGCCTCGAACCCTTAGAAGTCATTCAGTGCCGCAGGGCTGCCTGCGCTTTTATTTCGCGGCGGTTTGATGCCTCAGATCTGATCGCCTACACAAATGCCCTTGTCGAGGCAACCCATCATGCGTAGGCGCTGTCAGGCCCGACTGCGATAGAAATCGAGTGATTTGCCCGATATGGATCGACCGCACCTGCGCCCCGGCCGAACCTGGGCGAACGGAATCTCTCGGATGGACGATGGGAAATGGTTCCACCCCTCCCCGATCGGACTCCAAGCAAGACGTAACAGCAATATTATCTTCGGGTTCGCCTGGAGAAGCAATCGAAAAACAATCTCAGTCTACTTTTGAGACGCTGGCGCCCTCCCACCCTGGTACCGCAATAGTTTGCACATGTCGGGAAGCTTGCATGCAAATACTGGAAAGAGATTGGCGGAGAAATTCGGTCGGAGCCTAAGCTGGGCGGCGAAAGACGAAAGGCAGGCGAATGAACTCTAGGTCAACCTCGTTCACTACCCATCGTGTTGAGCGCGGTTCAATCGCCTTTGCGGCTTTCTTCGAGTCTCCGCAGGCGCTCCGCAAGTTCGGGAAGGCGTCCAAGCCAGGCAAACTGCTCTTTAAATCGGTCGAGGGAGCGGGCAGGCGTTCCCCACACCACACGCCTGCTCCGTATGGTCTTGCCGTTCAGCACGCCACTCTGGCCGCCCACCACGGCTTCGTCTTCGACGATGCAGTGCTCCCCGAGACCCGCTTGACCACCCAACATCACCCGGCGTCCGATGTGGCTGCTGCCCGAGATTCCAACTTGCGCGGCGATCACCGTGTGTTCGCCGATCTGAACGTTGTGCCCAATCTGAACCAAATTATCGAGCTTTGCGCCCGCTCCCACGCGCGTGATGTCGAGTGAGCCACGGTCGATCGTGGTGTTCGCGCCAATTTCGGCGTCGTCGCCAATCTCTACCGAGCCCTGCTGGGGAAATTTCCAATAGCGCTCTTCCCCGAAGACGTACCCGAATCCATCGGCGCCGATTACTGCACCAGAATGCACTTCCACTCGGTCTCCCAATCGCGCTCCGGCATAGAGCGTGACATGCGGGTGAAGCCACGCAAAATCGCCCACGATCCCGCCCCGACCGAGGACGCAGAACGCTTCGATAACCGATCCCTCTCCGATCTCTACATCGTCTTCAATCACCACGTAGGGCCCGATCGACACACTTTCGCCCAGGCGCGTCGTGCCAGGCACGATTGCCGTGGGATGAATTCCCGGTTTCGGCATCGCCGACGGCGCGAGCCAGGCCGCCGCCTTCGCAAACGCGAATTTCGGATCGACCGCTTCAATTACAGTCTTGCCCGCCAGGCGCATTCCGGACGGCACGATCGCGCAACCGGACGCTGACGCCGCAGCTCGTTCGGCGTGCCTTGGCGAAGTCACATAGATGAGATCACCGCTTCCAGCCCGTTCCGGACTGGCGACTCCCGATATCGCCGACTCCGGATCGCCTGCGAGCATCGCGCCCAGGTATTGTGCCAATTCGGCAGCGGTGCGAATCGTGCGTGTGCGTGCCATATTTACCTCGCGGCGAGAATTTCGAAATCGTTACGATGAATAGATCGGCGATTCGCCGGTCGGACGTGTCTTCCACCGTTTGTGCACCCACAGCCACTGGTCCGGATATTTTCGGACGTACTCCTCAATCACTCGGGTGAAACGCGCGGTGCTTTCGCGAACGTCTGTTTCTTCATCTCCGATGCGGTGCAATTCGACGGCCGGCTCAAATCGCAGTCGGTATTTTCGGCGCTGTGCGTCCCAGGAAAGAAATCCTGGCACGACCGCGGCATCGGTGCGGAGCGCAATGCGAGCTAGCCCCGAAGTGGTGGATGCTGGCACACCGAAGAAATCCACGAAGACGCCCTCTTCGAGCGAGGTATTGTGATCGGAGAGAATACCGACCGTTCCGCCTTCGCCAAGCACTTTCAGAATCGCGCGGGCCGAACGATTTTTCTCGATGGGACGGTTTCCCGATAAGCACCGGTACGAGTTGACTAGGGCATCCACGCGCTCGTTCGCCACTGGCCGGACCAAAAAATGCAGAGGATGGCCATAGAGCGCGTGCGCGAATGGCGCGAGTTCCCAGGCGCTCATGTGGCCTGTGAGAAACAAGACGCCCTTCCCGCGCCGCCGCGCCGCATCGAAGTTCTCG
>JBAVQT010000093.1:0-8999 GCA_049694295.1 Candidatus Acidiferrales bacterium | reverse complement strand
CTGCCAGCTTAACGAAATTCTGACCTTCCTCAAGCGAACCATTTCACCGATTGACGGTACCGCCGGAGCGAACGCGCTGAGAGATGCGGACGCGGAATTACTCCGCAAGATGGGTATCTGTCACTAGGTCGCCCCAATTTGAACAAGGTGTTCAAAATGGAACGGCTGGGCAGAGCTAGTCTTCTTTATCCTGTAAGCATGAAAAAGAAAGAACTCACGCCGAAACAACTGCTATCGGTGTGCTGCCCGACATGTGGCGTCCCGACAGGGGAGCGTTGCGTGCTGCATTCAGGTGGCCCGCGCTTCGAGCCGCATGTAGAACGAAAACTGTCGGCCCTGGAAGCCGTCGAAAAGAGGGCAAGCTGATGGCTCGCTGGACGCTGAACTGTCCGTCGTGCGCTCACCAGTTCACTCACAGCGAAATAAAGCAAGACACCCCGGCGGGTTCGCTTTGGATTGACGCGAAGACAAGCAAGAGGACTTTCGCGGTCAGCCACGTTCAACGACCTAGGATGGCAGCTCTGCACGACAAAATGGGAATTTTGCGGGACAAGGCCACCAAGCGCGATTCGAAGCACTACTGAGAAATTCCAAACTGACCCATCATCCGCAACGGGGGTTCATTGCCGCGGCCGGAGCGATTTGTTACAGTTTGGAGGCGTTGGGACTTGCCGGCGCATCGGACCCCAATTGATGTCATCGCCCTCCCGGAAATTCGGCAAGAGTACGCTACGCGGCGAGCCCGCGCGGGCGGAGGCAGCCTCGCGCATTGTCGGCGAAGGCGAGATGGCCGATCTGATCCGCAATTTCCCCTGGAACTCGAGCGTTCTTGGCCCGGTGGAGTGCTGGCCCGACACGCTGGTGACCACCGTCAACATGCTGCTAGCGTCGCGGCATCCCATGTTTCTTTGGTGGGGGCCGGAACTTATACAGTTCTACAACGACGGCTATCGGCCCAGCATTCGAGCCGACAAACATCCGAAGGCCGTGGGGCAGCGCGGCGTGGAGTGCTGGCCGGAGATATGGTCGATCATCGGGCCGCAGATCGATTCGGTGATGTCCGAGGGCCGGGCTACCTGGCACGCGAATCAACTGGTGCCGATCAATCGAGACGGACGACTAGAAGAAGTCTACTGGACGTACAGTTACAGCCCGATACGGGACAGCCAAGGCGCCGTTCAAGGAACGTTGGTGGTCTGCTCGGAAACCACGGAGCAGGTGCTCAGCGAACGCCGGCTGAAGACGTTGCTTGCGGTCACGGCGCGCGAGGAGTCCGATGCTCGCAAGACCCCAGCTAATGAAGTGGCCTTTTTCGCGCGGGAAATCATGTCCACGCTCGAGGGCAACCCAGCCGACATTCCTTTTGCGGCGTTGTATCAGCGCAACCGGGAGGAAGTGGCGTGTCTTGGCGCGGTCTCGGGGGCGGCCGGTCCCTTAGATGCTCAGTGCGCTCCGCTGGTGGATCTGACCCGCTCAGAGTCGCCGACGCTGATAACGGGCTTCGAGAAGCGCGTGGGCAGCGTGATTTGCAAGCTGTGGGCCAGGCCCGTTACGCAGGCTTACGTCTTGCCGTTTGCGACGGGAGGGCCGCTATCTCAGCTGGTGCTTATTTTTGGGATCAGCCCGTGTCTGCCGTTTGACGAAAGCTACGAGACTTTTTTCCGATTGATCGGAAGCCGAATCACGGGATTGCTGCAGAGCGAGCTACAACGTCTGGAGCTATTGCGGGCCGCCATTCGATTTAGCGCGCTAGCGGCGGCGAATCCGTTCGGAATGGTCATTGGAAGCTTTAACGGCGAATTGAGATATGTGAATCCCGTATTCCTGAAGAGGCTGGGCTACTCGGAAGACGAAGTGAGTTCGGGAAAGGTGCGCTGGGACAATCTAACACCGCCGGAATTTGCGGAGGCCGACGCGCGGGCCGTGGAGCAGATCAGGACTAGCGGGCGGTGCGACGTGTACGAAAAGATCTTCCTGGCGAAGGATGGTTGCCGCATTCCCATCCTGGTTGGCGCGTCGATCATTGATAGCCCGGACGGACAGGCAGAGGTCGCCGCGTTCGTGACCGACCTGAGTCAGCTAAAAATGGCGGAAGAAGCGTTGCGAACAGCGAACGAAGGCCTGGAAAGAAAGGTCGCGGAGCGCACCGCGGCGCTGCAAGCCGAGGTGACCGAGCGGAAGCGCATGGAGATGAGCCTGCGGGAACTCACCGGCCGTCTGCTGAGAGCTCAGGACGAAGAGCGGCGGCATATGGCCCGGGAACTGCACGACAATGCGGGTCAAACACTAGCGGTGTTGACGATGAATCTTTCAGCGATGGAGAGGGCGTGCGGAGGCGCGGAGAGCCAGATGGGGAAGCTGGCGTCGGAAACGAGGCAGCTTTCCGATAATCTATCCACGGAAATCAGGACGCTCTCGTATTTGTTGCATCCGCCGCTGCTGGATGAACTGGGATTGGTATCCGCGATCCGCTGGTACGTGGAGGGATTTTCGCAACGAAGCAAAATCGAAGTCGAACTGAATCTGCCGGCCGGTCCCGCGAGGCTGCCGCGCGAACTGGAACTGGTGATTTTTCGAATAGTGCAGGAAGCCCTCACGAATGTGCACCGGCATTCGGGCAGCTCATGGGCGAGGGTTTGCCTGACGAAGTCGGAAAATCAGGTGGGAGTCGAGATCGAAGATCGCGGCAAGGGAATTTCGGAAGACAAGCAACGAGACCTGGCCGGCGCAAAGGCCGGGGTCGGAGTCCGCGGCATGGAGGAACGAGTTCGGCAATTCGGCGGGACGCTTCAAATCGCCTCCAACGATCGCGGAACCGAGGTGACCGCGATCCTGCCGATCCCGACGGAAGCAACGCAAGGCTAAGGCCGCGGCAGTCAGGCGAGGTACGCATTTCGCATCTCTGGCGGGCTCGGGGAGGTGTTTCCAGTCGTGGACGGCTTTTTAAGGGGCGTCTGGACGGGAGGGACTCTCAGGAAGGGGCCGGCAGAGACGCGGGTCAATCGGGGCGGGCGTTTGCTATAATGGTGCTTCCCAAAGGGGCGCGAGCCGCGTCCAAGCAAGGGTTGCCGCTGCGGAGATGACTGGCCGAGGCTTGTCGGCGGATATGCAGGGGCTGCGCGGCTGTGTCGATCGGTCCGGTGTTGCGGTGGCCCGCCGCGACCTGATACGTGGTCAAAAGAGGAATCGCACATGAATTCAGGGGTCAAAAAATTCGTTCTCATCGTTTCGGTGATCGTGCTGGGATTTGTGGTGACGGGACGCTACCTGCGAGCGCGATCGGGCGACGACAAAGCGTATCGCGCATTGAGCGTCTACGACGAAGTGCTGGACCACATCCAGCGGGACTATGTGGACGATCCGAACATTCATTCGGTGACCAGCGGAGCGCTGCACGGATTGCTGGATTCGCTGGACCCGCAATCGAGCTACATGAGCCCGCTGGAATTCAAGGACTACGAGCAACGGCTGAATGCCAAGGCGCCCGCATCGGCGGGACTGGCGCTGACGAAACGGTTTGGGTACATCAGCGTGGTTTCGGCGCTGCCGGATAGCCCGGCGCAGAAGGCTGACTTGCGGCTGGGCGACATCATCGAGAAAATTTCGGGATTTACCACGGGGCAGATGGGAGTGGACCAGGCGCAGGCGCTGCTGACGGGCGCGCCGGGGACGGTGGTGAAACTTTCGGTGATTCGACGCGGGAAGCCGGAGCCTGAAGAACTGAGCCTGACGCTGGCGAAGCTGGCGCCGCCGAAGCTGGTGGAAGCGAAACTGGCGGGCGACGTGGCTTTGTTGCGGGTGCCGGAATTCACCGCGGGAATGACGGGGGAAATTCGCGCGAAGCTCGAAGAGCTGAAGAGCCAGGGCGCGAGCAAATTGATTTTGGATCTGCGAACCTCTTCGCTGGGCGAGGATTCGGAAGGGATTTCGACGGCGCAACTTTTTCTGCCCGCGGGAACGATTACCACGCTGAAGGGGCAGACGGTGTCGGCGGCGGTTTCGTCGGCGGACGCTTCGAAGGTGGCGTGGAGCGGACCGGTGACGGTGCTGATCGGGAATTCCACGGCGGGGCCGGCGGAGATTGTGGCCGCGGCGATTGCGGATAATCATCGCGGCGACACGGTGGGAGACCGATCATACGGCACGGCGTCCGAGCAGAAACTGATTCAGCTGGATGACGGCGCGGCGCTGATATTGACGGTGGCGAATTACTACACGCCGAGCGGAAAAGAGATTCCGGTGGATGGCGTGACGCCGACGGTGACCGTGGCGCCGCCTCCGGCCGATTCGGTGGCGCAGATGGACCAGGCGGCGGCCGCTCCGCTGGCGGACACGGTATCGGCGGACGATCCGGTGGTAAAGAAGGCGCTGGAAATTCTGGGCGGGACGGCTGCGCCGGCCATGAAAAAGGCCGCTTAGCCGCGCGTGCCTGGCTGCCGCGAAATTATTGGATGGGGTTGGAGTTCGCGGGGGGCGCGCGCGATTTCAACGCCGGCGACGGGCGGAATGCGCGAACGGCGAGCGGCGCGGCCGGGCGCGATTCGTTCGGCGCGATTTTTTGAATTTACCTTCGGCTTGACGCTGGCGATTTTTTTCTTCTGTGCCGGTTGTTCCCAAAAAACTCTTTCGAAATCCCAAATTCGCGCGGTCACTTCGGAAGTGGTGGCCGCGGCGCAGCGCGTTTCCGGCCGCAAGTCCGACATCACCATTCGCCCCGAATTTCAGCCGGTGTGGGACAGCGCCTCCGGCGAAATCCCCGCCGACGGCATTTTCGTGTCGCTGCCCGATGCTTCGAAACTTCCCGCGCTGCGCCAGGCGCTGGCCGGCATCGCGCGGCGGCATCATCTTTCGCTGGCGGAATCGTCTTCCGGCGCGGGCGTGCGATTCGACTATTCTTTTCGCGGGAATCGGACGCAGGCGATTCACGTGATCATGCCGCTCGCGGCGCACGGTCGCCTGCCGAGTGCTTTGCGGCCGGGCAATTGGAATTCGGGAAATTTAAACGCGGGAACGCGCGCTGGCGCGGGGTCCGGACCGGCGCTGATACTAATTATTGACGATCTCGGCTACGACCGCGCGGCCGCGGACCAGGTGCTCTCGCTCGACTTCCCTCTCACGATTTCCGTAATTCCGCATCTATCGCTTTCCTCGGAGATTGCCGAGGAGGCCAATCGCCGCGGCGACCAGGTGCTGCTGCATCTGCCGATGGAATCGGAAGTGAGCGGAGTGAAAAACGAGGACATCGAACTGCGACCGGGGATGACGCAGCAGCAAGTGGGCGCCACACTGGCCGGAATGCTGGAGACGGTGCCCTATGCGGTGGGCGTGAACAACCATCAAGGCTCGCGCGCGACATCGGATGCGGCGCTGATGGCCGCGCTGATGCCGGAATTGCGGGCGCGGAATTTATTTTTCGTGGATAGCCGCACGACGGCCGCGACCGTGGCGTATGCAACCGCCGAGAAATTAGGGGTGCGCGCGGCGTCGCGGAAAATATTTCTCGATGACACACCTTCCCGCGCGGCGATTCTCGCGCAGCTTGACCTGGCCGCGCGCGACGCGCAACGCGACGGCTTCGCCATCGCTATCGGACATCCGCATCCGGAAACAATCGCGACTCTGGCGCAGGCCGTGCCGCAATTACAGGCGCGCGGAATTCGGCTGGCGTTTCCTTCGTCGGTGGTCCGTTGAGGCGTTTTCGGGCGCTCTAGTACCGCAATGCGAGCGACCGTTGTCGCCGATCAATAATCGCCGCCGGGCTTATTGAACAGCGGCGTGCAAGGCACGAGACGCGCGGTGGCGCCGTCGTGGACGGCGTAGCTGATGCGACGACCGTCTACTGCCGAAGTTTCCCAGAGGCAGCTTGCGCCATGCTCGCCGTCTTTATTGATGGCGTAAAACTGGATGTGAAAATCCTTCATGCGATCGGGAAAGGCGCGATAGTTTTTCGCGACGCGGTGTATGGCTTCCATGCAGGCGTCGGTGGGAGATTTGCCCTGGCGCATCATCTCGACGATGGTATGGCCGCCGGAAATTTTGATGTTTTCCTCTCCGCGTCCAGTGGAGCCCGCCGCGCCGACTTCGTTATCGACAAAGAGGCCGGCGCCGATGATGGGAGAATCGCCGAGGCGGCCATTGATCTTCCAGGCCAGGCCGGAAGTGGTGGTGGTGCCGCAGATGTCGCCCTTGGCGTTGACCGCGAGGCAATTGATGGTGCCGGTGGGCGGATTGACGACCACATTTTCGATGTGCGCGCGCCAAGCCAATTTTTCGGGCGTGTCGAGCAGCTGGGCCATCTTCTCTTTCCAGTCCGGAGCGTCGAGACCGGGGCGCCAATTTTCGGAGCTGGAGGCTTTCCAGGCCAGCCAGGCGATGCGCGACCTATCGGTGAGGAGATTCATGGACTGGAAGCCTTCGTCCTCGGCAAATTTCAGAGCGCCGGGTCCGACGATGAAAATGTGATTGGTTTTCTCCATCACGACTTTGGCGACAAGCGAGGGGTTCTTGATTTTTTCGATGCAGCCTACCGCTCCGGCGCGGCCGGTAGGGCCGTGCATGACGCAGGCATCCAGTTGGACGACGCCGTCTTCGTTGGGCAGGCCGCCGTAACCGACCGAGTCGTCATTGGGATCGTCTTCCACCTTGGTGACGACGGCGAGGACCGCGTCGAGCGGGTCGCCGCCGGAAGTGAGGACGTTCATTCCGTCATCGAGGTGATGCAGGCCGTTGGCCGCGGAAATAATCAGCGGCCGGGCGCCCTTTCCGGCGGCCGGCGCGGCAGTAGCCGGCGAAACTGCACCCCACAGTTGGCGCGTTCCCGCCGCCACTCCGCCTGCAAGGGTTGTCGCAAAGAATTTCCGTCTGGTCCATTTTTCCATGGTCGCTCCCCGAAAAGAATTTACCGCGGCTACGTGACGATTTCAAAATCAGCACCTCAGCAACCGAACAGGCTGCCGAAAAATTCGTAAACTCATTTCCTCAGGGGGCTAAAGCCCCTCGAAGACTGGCGTTGTATAGTCGGAGCTGAAGCTCCGACCCCCAAAAAGCTAAAGCTCCGACCCCCTAAAAACCGACATGTTTTCGCAGGCCGCAAAGCCGCACCGATCTTGCTCCGGTTACGGCACGGCTTCGGCCGTAGGCGGACGGAAAAGCCTGGTTGCCGGACAAACTCCTTAGCCGCGGGCGAAGGATGACCTGGCCGAGCGGCCACGCTTTGGCGATGGAGAGCATAGCTTTGCGCGTCTTCGACCGCAAGGCGGAGAAAAAGCCGGGAACTTTTTCGACCGCCGGGCGGAAGTCTCTATGAGCCCGGCTCGGAACCGCCCTCCGCGAGAGGGCGTTCCGGTCGGCCTATTTTTCGACATCGAAGGCTGGAGAGACATACATGCACATTCAACCGAAACTAGCGTTCGCAGTTCTTGGCGTCCTGTGCCTCGCGCCGTTTGTTCACGCGCAGGGTTCGCAAGCCGATCGTGCGCCGGAGGCCGCGGGGGGCGCGTATTCGGCCAATCCCGGACCGATGGACGATGGCGGATCGTGGGGACAACCTGACCAGGACGGCGGGGCCCGCGGAGCCTGGAATGACGGAGGCGACCGCGGGAGTGAGAATCGAGGCGGAGCGTGGAATCGCGGAGGGCGCGGAGACTGGAATCGCGGCTCTAACCGAGGCATGCATGGGCGCCGAGGCGGTCCCGATATGATGCTGGCGCGGATGGTTCGCAATCCTTCGTTCCGCGACAAGCTGGGGATTACGGCGGATCAGGCGGCGAAGATCCAGCAACAATCGTCCGATTTTCGCAAAGCGCAGATTCGCAGCCGCGCCGATCTGGAAGTGAAGCGCCTGGAGCTGCAGGATTTGATGTCAGGCGATACTCCGGACCGCGCTGCGATCAACAAGAAGCTTGAGGATATCAGTGCGGCACGACTAACGAGCGAGAAGACTTCAGTGGACTTTCGCCTGACTGCGCGCAACTGGCTGACGCCAGAACAACGGCAGAAGCTCGAGCAGATGCGGCAGCAATTCAGCCAGCGCGGATTCGGGCAGGGTCCGGGGCGCGGCGGCAATGGGAACCGCGGTCCTCGCGGGCCGCGCGGACAGGGTCAGCCCGGAGGCGCACCGCCCGCTCCCGCTGCTGCACCCAGCTCAAACTAACTCAAACGCAAGTCTCTCGCGGCGGACGGATGTTTCGTCCGCCGCTTTTTTTTGCGCTGGGCATCGAGCGCATTCCGCGCAAGAAAGTAGAAAAGCGCGCGGGCGCGGTTTGCGGCGGTTGCCAGTACCGGAGATCTGAGGCAACGCTCCGCTTGTGCGGTAGGCGTTGCGGGTTCAAAGGGTGGGCGCAACACTTGCGCGAAGTTTACTCGCAGGAGTTATGGGACAAGTTAAGCACTAGCGGAAGACACTCCGATCGAGCTAGGGTCGCCAGCCGGCGGCGTCACCAGCGGCGGCCCTGCTTCGTAACGAGAAACTGCGCGGTCAGGCGAAATCCAACTCCAGCTGGTCTATGTAGCACCAGCCCCAGGTTTCGCCGGGTTCGATCGATTTCATGATCGGATGTTTGGTGGCGTGAAAGTGTTTGGTGGCGTGCTTGTTTTTCGAAGAATCGCAGCAGCCGACGTGCCCACACTCGAGGCAAAGCCGTAGGTGGACCCAAGTGTCGCCCATCTTGAGGCACTCCTCGCAACCATTAGTGTGAGGCTTGACGGGCTTGATTTGATTGAGATGACTACAAGTCGCTGGCATTGGATTTCCTCCTCATGACGATAAGGATGCGCCGGGAGTGCATGATGATTCACCATGACGATGCTTGAGGGCTAGCTTCCCGAGGCCGTTCTGGCGGTGAGGCGGCGGATGAGATCCACCTCGTCGCGGCTGTAAGGCTCTCCATTGTTGCGAAAGATTTCGTGGAACCAGACGGCGGGCTGGCGATCGATGTAGGGATGCTGCCAGGAATCCCAGGGGAGATAGGTTTGCGTTTTCCCCGCGACCAAGCCCCAGT
>JBAVQT010000092.1:0-4618 GCA_049694295.1 Candidatus Acidiferrales bacterium | reverse complement strand
GCCCAGGCCCATCAGTGCGCTCCATCCGCCGCCGGTTGGCGCCTGCAAGCCGGTCAGATGGACGGTCCACAGAAAACTCCACAAGTACATCACGCAGCTGAAGGTTAAGATTGCGTACGTTGCGGGAGACGCCGTCGGCAGCAGCACACCCAGAGAACGGCTCGCCGCAGCCATCGAGAAAGTCATGTTCGCGCCGCATTGATGGCAGCGCGTTGCCGTCGCTCCCACCAGCGTCCCGCATGCCGGGCAGAGCCGTGGGCGCGCATTTTCCGGGCGCCGGGCGCCGAAGAGGCCGCTCATTTGTTCGCGGAAGCGATCCAGTTTCCAGCGCAGGCGAGGCGACAGAGGCAATCAGCGTCCTTGCAGTGAGTGTGGGTGCGTTCCTATAATACAGAAAATGAGAGCAAACAAGTGAAACGGGATGCAGCGTGATTTTTTCTCTTCGGCCGGCAACACTCTCCGCGCGCGCGGTCCGGAAAACTCCGTCGGCGCAAGTTGAAAATTGCAGCGACGTACGCGCCCGCGCGTGCGTGAATTCGAGCTCACGGTTGTGGCGCGCCGCGTTGGCTGCCGTGGCGATTTCCGTGCTTTTTGGCGCCGGCTGCGCGCATCGCACCTCATCCACGCGCGCTCCCGCGCCGTCTCCATCACCCGTGCCGGCAAATGCTCCGCCGATTTCGCCGGGCCAGCCGTCCGCGTCGCAGCCTTCCGGACCTCCGCCTGCAAATGAACGCCAGCCCGCCGTCCCCGGCGAATATGAAGAGGAGGGCGTGGCCTCCTGGTACGGCAACCCATTCAACGGTCGCCGCACCTCCAACGGCGAAATCTACGACATGCACACCTTCACCGCCGCGCACCGCACGCTGCCTTTTGGCTCCATCGTCCGCGTCACTAACCTGCGCAACGGCATGCAGACCGAAGTCCGCATTAACGATCGCGGACCTTTCGTCGCCAACCGCATCATCGATCTCTCGCAAGCCGCCGCCCAAGCCATTGAAATGATCGGCACCGGCACTTCGCAGGTTCGCTTGGAACTCGTCTCCGGCCCGAATCCGCAGATCGGATTTTTTGCCGTACAGGTAGGAGCGTTCCTCAAGGAAGAAAACGCCGACCGGCTCAAATCTCAGCTCGAAGCCACCCATCCGCCAATCAGCATCGCGAAATTCGAAGCGCCCAATGGCACCTTCTACCGCGTCCGCGTTGGCCGCATCCCCAGCGAAGCCGCCGCCCAGCAACTAGCCGATCAGCTCCACGCCACCGACCAATTCACCACCTTCGTGGTCCGCCTCGACGAATAGGCCCGCTTCCGCGAGAAAGAAATGTAGCTCGGGTCTCTCGCGCAGTCCGCATCTCGGCACTGCTCGACGGGAAGACCGAAGCCTTTAGCGCCCTTCCAGACCATCATCTCGCGCAGCCGGGCCGCAAACCCAGTTGTTGTGAGCCACCCACGCCGGTCGGCGCGCGCGTCAGCCCCCGGCGTGGAGCTGGCGCGAGACCACGATACTGTAGTTGAATCCCGAAATTATTACGAAGGCTGCCACGCAGTACCCGCAGATGTGCCGCGCGAACAAAAGCCATTCAAACGGATGCACCGCGTAAACCAAAACGAACACCACCATGGTGATTTCGAAAAATGTGGCGGCCTTGCCCCAGATACTGGGCGGAAACGGCCGGTAGCCCACAGTGATCAGAATCACCGCACAGGCCACCAGAAGTAGCACGTCGCGGCCCAGCACCAGAATCGCCAGCCACCAGGTGATTCGCGCTTTCACCGCCAGCATCAGATACGACGAGGAGAGCAGCAATTTATCGGCGATGGGATCGAGATAGGCGCCGAGCGGCGTGCGCTGATTGAGGCCGCGCGCGAGCAGGCCGTCGAACGCGTCGCTGAGGCCGGCGGCGACCAGGATGCCGAGCGCCCAGGCGTAGCGGTCGTATTCAATGGCGATGAGAAAAAGCGGAATAAAGGCCAGGCGCAGAAACGTAAGTTGATTCGGAACCGTGAAGATACGGCTCTTCATCACCTTGCCGACGAGCTGGGCTGGACGATTGCTCAAGCGAATTGGGCGAGATAGTCCGCCAGGGTGCGGCCGGTTTTTCTTTCGAACATTTCGGCGAGCGAGGGAATCGAGCCGCGAGCTTCGTCGAGCGCGATGCGTTCGACGCGGAGCATGGGAAAGAAAAGCGTGGGCAAGCCCATGCGATCGCCGTCCGGATGCAAAACCTGAGTGACGAAATCGTCGAACGACGTGAGATCGATGCCGCGAACGGTGATGCCGGAGACGTTCATATCGAGCATTTCGCCCCAAACTTTTTCCTTCGGGGTATGCAGGCTGACTACTACGATCGAATGCGGTTCCATTGCTTCTCCTGGCGCGATTCCGTGGAAGAACCTTGCGCGAAATGGTATCGCAGCTTGGCTTGCCAACCTAATCGCGCCAAGCGGGCGGGCGTCTGCGCGCGGTTCACAGCGCCATCGTTTTCAGATCTGGCGCGATGCGCAGTTCGGCCTCCGTTACGCGCTGCACATCTTCGCGCGTGACGCCGGGCGCGACCTCGCGCAGCAGCAGGCCCTGCGGCGTGACTTCGATGACCGCGAGTTCGGTTACGATCAGGTCCACGACGGCGACGCCCGTGAGCGGCAGGCTGCAGCGCTTCACGATTTTCGGTTCGCCATCCTTGGTGGCGTGCTCCATGGCGACGATCACGCGCTTGGCTCCGGCCACCAGGTCCATCGCGCCGCCCATGCCCTTGACCATCTTGCCGGGAATCGCCCAGTTCGCCAAATTGCCTTGCTCATCCACCTGCAGCGCGCCCAGCACGGTGGCATCGATGCGCCCGCCACGAATCATTCCGAAGGAATCGGCGCTGGAAAAATAGGATGTGCCGGGAATTTCGGTGATGGTCTCTTTTCCGGCATTCACCAGGTCGGCGTCTTCGTCCCCAGCGAAGGGATAAGGGCCGACGCCGAGCATTCCGTTTTCCGATTGCAGAATCACATCCACATTGGGAGGAATGAAATTCGCGATCAGCGTGGGCAAGCCGATGCCCAGGTTGACGTAGTATCCGTCGCGAAGTTCCTGCGCCACGCGGCGCGCCACCACTTCGCGCTTGTCTCTCTCTGCCGGCATCGCTTCTCTCCTCCTGCCTTCGCGCCAGCCGCCGACTGTTGTGCGATGGTGCGTTTCAGGCGGCGTTGCTATAGCTGCGCTAGGCGAGCTTTCGGACGGTGCGGCGCTCGATACGCTTCTGGTAATTTGTTCCTTCGAAGATGGCATCCACGAAAATTCCCGGCGTGTGAATTGCATCGGGCTCCAGCGCGCCCAGGTCGACGATTTCTTCCACTTCCGCGATCACATGGCCGGCAGCCGTGGCCATCACTTGATTGAAATTCCGCGCGGTCTTGCGATAGAGGAGGTTGCCCCAGCGATCGCCTTTCCACGCCTTGATAAACGCAAAATCGCCGCGCAGCGACGGGACCAGAATATGCGGGCGCCCGGCGAAATCGCGGACTTCCCTGCCCTCAGCCGCCTGCGTGCCGTAACCCGTGGGTGTGAAAAAAGCTGGAATTCCAGCGCCGCCGCAGCGAATGCGCTCGGCCAGCGTGCCCTGCGGATTCAACTCGACCTCGATCTCTTTGTTCATCACCAGCTGCTCGAAGGCCTTGTTCTCGCCGACGTAGCTGGCGATCATTTTTCGCACTTGCCTGGCCTGCAGCAGCACGCCGATGCCGAAATCATCTATGCCGGCGTTGTTGGAGATCAGTGTGAGATTTTTTGCGCCTTTGCGACGCAGCGCGGCGATCAAATTTTCGGGAATGCCGCAGAGGCCGAAGCCGCCCAGCAGGATGGTGGCGCCATCTTGGATGTGCGCGATGGCGGCGTCGGCATTTGCTACGCGCTTATCCATCGGTGTGTCCTCCAGCGGCGATGCGCGGAATGGCAGCAGCAGAAGTTTACTGCAATTTGTGGAGAGTCTTGTAGAGTTCGTTCGCCGCGTGGAATTCCTGCTCGAGTTCGCGGCTGGCCAGGCGGGTGCGAAGATAGCTGACGGCCTGCTCGATACGGTCGAGCGAGCGAGCGATGTTGTCGGTGTTCGTGAGACAGATATCGCGCCAGACGGAGTAGGGGCTGGCGGCCAGGCGCAACGCGTCGCGCAAGCCGGAACCCGCCAGCGAGACGGGCAAGCCGGTTTCGTCGGTCTCATCCGCGATTACGCGCGCGAGAGCGATCGAAACCATCTGCGGCAGGTGCGAGACGACGCCGGCGGCCCAATCGTGCGTATCGGCGTCGCACCAAACGGGCTCGGCGCCGATTTTATGCAGCAGCGCGGCAAATTTCTGAACACGCAGGTCGGGATCCGTTTCCAACGCAATCAGCGCGTAGCGCGCGCCGCGAAAAAGATTGGCGTCCGCATGCTCGACACCGGATTGTTCTTTGCCGGCCATCGGATGGCCGCCCAAAAATCGCGTGCCACTGCGAAATACTTCTGTCGCGGCTCGGCAGATCGCCGATTTGGTGCTACAGGCGTCGGTGATCAGCGCGCCCGCAGCGGCGCTGGCTGCAATCGAGGGCAGCGCCTCGACGGCCGCCACGATCGGCAGCGCGATGTAGATGAG
>JBAVQT010000091.1:0-1893 GCA_049694295.1 Candidatus Acidiferrales bacterium | reverse complement strand
GTGGTAATGGTCCCGGAGATAATCTCGGACCGGGTTCAGGTGGTCGGCCGGGTCATCGCTATCGTCCAGAGGTTTCAGATAAGGAGACCACACCACCAGTTCCACTGGTTTGTGCTCCAGAGCTGCGACCGCATCCGCTACTTGCTCCGGCCGCGTGTAATTTGTGATGGTCAGAAATGGCACCGCCGCCGGATTCCGCAGCCCCAGCGGGAAATAGATGCGAGGAAGAGATGCGGCATCGAGGATGTAATCCGTAGGACGAGTACGCGCTGCCAGCCACGCATACTTGTCTCGCTGCTCTTCACCCTGAAACGCCATCTGCCCGGCGGGAAGATTCGCCACCCATCTTCGGTGCAGTTGCGTCGCCACCGGTTCCGCAATAGCCAGCGTCAATCCGAAAGCCCACAGCAGTGCAATCGGAATCCTGCTGCGCCAGCCGCTCGAATCGATCATCCAAACCAGTAGAATCAGCGCGGGAGGCGCCATCGCGGCCAGCCGGATTATGCTCGGCGCTGACGCGATGCCCAGGAACAAAAAGAGCCCCACGATATTCAGTAGCATCAGTCGATGCCATTGCGCGTTCTCGTCGCCGGGCTTGCGCCGCCAATATCGCACCAGAAACGCCACGTACGCGAACGGCACCACCGCATATATAAAAAGCCACACGATCAAGACAGGCACGTGAGTCCAGGGCGGCACGGCAGGCAATCCGAGGTAAACCACCGGAGTGTTGGCTTTGACGTCGGTCGAATAGTAGCGCAGCGTGAACACCACCACGCTTCTCCAGACATTGCCCAGGCCGGCCTCATAAAACGCATGCGCGCAGGTGACCGCCAGCGTCGCGCAAAAAGCGGAAAACAGGGCGATCTGCTTCCTGAGCGTAGCGCCGCCCTTCCCCTGGGCGCCGCCATTCCGATCGCCGTCGCGCTCCCACATCAGGAAGCACGCTAGTCCCAGCACGCACATCAGCCCTTGCGCGTGCGTGAATAGCGCTGCCAATCCGCTGAGGGCTCCCGCGAGTGCCACCCGCGGAATGCTCCTCGCCTCCATCACCACCGCGATCGCCGCCATCATCGCCAGCAGGCTAAACCAGTGGTGGGTCGCATTCAGCATCGCGTGATACGCGCACACCAGAAAAAGCAGCGCCGGTAGCGCCACATCTCTCCGGCGCAGCACTTTTCCGGAAATGAAGACCACGCACGTCGTCAGTCCCGCTCCCAGCGCCACCAGGAAAAAATTGGGAATCCACGCGCGTGCGCCGAAGATCTTGAAAAACGCCAGATACACGTATTCGGTTCCGGGCAGCGTGAACTCAAAAAAGTCCCGGTAGATCGCCTGCCCGTGCAGCATCCGCTCCGCATTCAGCAGAAAAATTGTCTGGTCGCCGCTGAGCCATAGCGGAATCCAGCCCCGAACGAAAAGGCAGAGATAGAGGAACACCGCTGTGAGCACGGCAGTTAACCCGAAATACAGGCTAGGGACTCCCTGCGCTTCCGGAGTCGAATCGACCTCGTGCTGTGCCGGTCTGTCCACTGGCTGTGGCGTTTTTGCCTCTAACCGGTTTTCCGCCAACTGTCCGCTTTTGGCTTTACTCATATACATGAGAGCCGGCAAAATAACAGAAAGTCGGCTTTTTGTCGCGAAAAGTCCCCCTCAAAGTGCCATTTGCACCCTGTTTTAAGGTCAACCTACTTGACCTAGTTAACGTACTGTTTTTGTTCGCCTTTTCATCGCCCAAGGCGGCGATCCTTTTGCGCCTCGCGAGCGCCACGCCGCCGCGCCGTCACGATCCCGCATGCACTGTGTTTGTGTCCCTTCGCATCGTCGCCGAGCGGGGAAGCGCCGCGCGCGAAACTGCGCCACTCCGCCGTCCGTGCATCTACCCTCATCTCC
>JBAVQT010000090.1:0-13176 GCA_049694295.1 Candidatus Acidiferrales bacterium | reverse complement strand
GGCTCGCGCTGCCTATCAGGATTTCTTCGCCCTTTGGAAAGACGCCGACCCTGACGTTCCCATCCTCAAGGAGGCCAAGACGGAGTATGCAAAACTGAATTAGCTCTGTGGAGCGGCGTGCGTGTTGCCAACAGAGTCGCCGGCGCGGTGTTCACCGAAGCAGTCGTGGGCGATCATTCAGGTGCGGAGTGGTGTAAAACCGAAAAAACTGAGAATCAGGCGCGGCAAGAGTTCGTTCCCAAATGGATTTCAGAGATTCCCCATTTAGAACAGATTTGAATTATGAAGCGGAACTAATGTCCGGAATGATTGACGCTTCGTTTCGATTTTACCTTTGGAATTAGTGAGTTAGCCCCTAGCTGAGTCGACTTCCAAGCGCCAAAAATCTCCATTTGTGTTTGGCATCGTCTGTGCACAAGTGTCGTTTCTCATGAGTAATTTCGAAATCGTGAAATCAAGAACCGGATCGTCTCGCGGCCGCACCGACGGACTGCATTCCTGCGAGCGTCCGCACTTGACGGGCGAAAGATGCATTGGCGTTCGGGCGGGTCAGCCGGACGTGTTCGCCTCCGGCGATCCAACCAATTGATTTCGACACTTCCGCGAAGCGCCGATAGAGACGCAGGGTAACGCCATTCCGCCGATTGAAGAGGAGAAGCTGATGCGCAAGATAACGGCACGAAATATCTGGATACTGGCGTTTCTGCTGGCTGGGTTCGCAACGGGATGCGGGCGCGAACAAGTGATCGCTCCGATTCCCACGGTCATTGCCGTTTCTCCGGCCAATGGCGCGACTGCGGTGGTGCTGAATACCGTGGTGAGCGCCGGTTTCAGTTCGGTGATGGCCGCCGCGACGATTAACACGGGAACTTTCACGCTCTCCGGTCCCGGAGGCGTTGGCGTGGCCGGCACAGTGAGCTATGCGGGGACCACCGCGACCTTTACGCCGGCGGTATCGCTCGCGGCTAATTCGCTGTACATCGCGACCATCACGACGGGAGCGCAGGATCCGGCTGGGGATGCATTGGCGGCCAATTACAGTTGGAGTTTCACGACCGGACCGCCAACCGTTATCTCCACTGTTCCGGCGAGCGGCGCGACGGCCGTGCCGGTTAATGCCGCGATTTCGGCCACGTTCAGCGAGGCCATGAACGCAGCGACACTAAATAACGCAACTTTCCTCGTCACCGGACCAGGCGGCGCCGCGGTGGCAGGCACAGTGACGTATTCCGGCTCGACAGCGACGTTCACTCCGTCGGCGCTTCTCGGAACTGCCACTTTTACAGCCACGATCACCACCGGAGCGAAAGACCCGGCAGGCGTCGCCCTGGCCGCGAACTATGTTTGGAGCTTTACGACCGCTCCGCCGCCCACCGTGGTTTCGACGGTTCCGCTGACCGGCGCAACGGCCGTGCCGGTGAACACTGTGGTCTCCGCCACATTCAGCGAAGCCATGAATCCGGCCACGATTACCGCGGCAACCTTCACGCTGACCGGTCCGGGAGCCACCGCCGTAACAGGCGCCGTGACCTACGCGGGCACTACGGCGACATTCACTCCCACCGCTGTACTGGCAGCCAGCACATTATTTACAGCCACGATTACCACGGGCGCGCAAGATCCCACGGGAGTGGGACTGACAGCCAACTACGTGTGGACCTTTACAACCGCTGCCCCGCCGACGGTGGTCTCGACGATCCCGGCGAACGGCGCAACCGCGGCGCCCACCAACAGCGTGGTCTCGGCGACTTTCAGCGAAGCGATGGCTCCCGCATCAATTACTGCGACAACTTTCACTTTGTCCGGACCGGGCACAACTCCGGTGGCAGGGGCCGTCACCTACGCAGGGACGATTGCTACGTTTACGCCGACGGCGGCTCTCGCAGGCGGCACCTTATTCACAGCCATCATCACGACTGGCGCGACAGACCCGACCGGCAATCCGCTGGCCGCCAACTTTGTATGGACGTTCACCACGGAGGGCCAGCCCGCAGTGACTTCCACGAATCCGATCAGCGCCGCGGTCAACGTGCCGATCAACCAGAAAATCACCGCAACCTTCGGCGAGCCGATGTCCGCTGCGACGATCATTGCGCCGACAACCGTGACCCTGGCGACGACGACGGGCGCAACGCCCGTGACCGCGGCGGTGATTTACGATGCCGCGAGCGATACGGCCATCCTGACGCCGGCCGCCAACCTCGCGCCGAGCACTCAGTACACCGCAACGATCACCACCGCCGCCCATAATCCGGCGGGCAAGGCGCTGGCGGCTAACTACGTTTGGAGCTTCACGACGGGTACGGTCGCGGACGCCTCGGCGCCCACCGTATTTTCGACCAATCCTGCCGATGTCGCGACCAACGTGCCGCCGAACCAAAAGATCGCCGCGATTTTCAGCAAAGCGATGAACCCTGTGACGATCTCCGCGCCCGGCGCTTTCAGCTTGATGACCACGGTCGGCGCGGTTCCCGTGACCGGCACGGTCACCTACGATACGGCGAGCAACACGGCCATCTTCACTCCAACGGCCAATCTCGCGAACTCCACGCAATTCACCGCGACGATTTCAAGCGCGGTTACCGATCTTTCGGGCAACGCTCTGGCCACCGGCGGCGCCACGAACCCGTGGACCTTTACGACCGGGACAACTCTTGACGTCACGGCTCCCACAGTGACGGTCACAAATCCGGCTGATGCCGCCACGGCAGTTCCGATCAGCACGACGATCAGCGCCACCTTCAGCACGGCGATGAATCCGACGACGATCACCACGGAGAGTTTCCTGGTGACCGCAACCGCCGACGGAACCCCGGTATCCGGCACGGTCGCTTACGACCCGGCAGACCAGATCGCAACGTTCACTCCCTCGGCCGATCTCGATGCCAGCACCCAATACACCGCGGCGATTTCGCCCGCAGTCGAAGACCTGGCCGGGAATGCGCTGGTAGCCGGCCTGGTGCCGAATCCGTGGAGCTTCACGACGGGCACAGGAACGGGCACGGCTCTCGCGCCTATCAACCTGGGTAGCGCCGGGAATTTCGCGATCATGGCGAATGCCGCGATCACTACCACCGGAGGCGGCATCGTCAACGGCGACGCTGGATTGGGCGGGGCGGGTTCCGATGGACTTTCTCCCTCGCAAGTGAACGGTACGATCTACGGCCCGGGCCCCGTGGTAACGCAGGCGGAAACCGATTTGCTGACGGCTTACAACCAGGCTGTCGCCGACTCGGCAAACTCGACGACGGAAACGGACATCGGTGGACTCACGCTCACGCCGGGACTCTACGTGGCCTCGACCACGCTGGATATCTCAACCAACGTCACGCTCGACGCCCAAGGCAATCCCAACGCGGTCTTTGTGTTCAAGGTCGGCTCTTCGCTTACCACGGCGGGCTCGGTGATTCTGGCGGGCGGCGCCAAGGCCAGCAACATCTTTTGGCAGATTGGCGCTTCGGCGACCATCGCCAACGCCACCACGTTCGAGGGAAGCATTCTGGCCAATACATCCATCACGGTGGGAACCACCGCAATCGTGAATGGGCGGCTCTTGGCCGGATCAGGCCCGGGCGGAGCCGGGTCGGTGACATTTGACGGCACGAGCGTTTCAGTGCCTCAGCAATAAGCCGGGGATCGTTCGGACGAAGTGCACGACGGGCAGGTTTCAACGGCCGCGAAACGAAATCGTCGGTTTGGTTTGCTGCGCAGCTAGCAGGCAGGATTCAGGAGGCGACAATGAAGTTGGGAGCTCGCATTTTTGCCACGATGGCCGTTGCTGTTGCGATAGCGCCTGCGCTGTATGCGGATGGCGCAGCCAAGGCGAAGACCAAGGCCACGAAGGACCAACCCGCCGCCACTGCCACCGCCGCCACTGGCGCCGCAACTGCCGCCGCGACGCCGGCAGACGCCGCAAAGACTCCGCCGAATACTGCCGAGAGCGCGGCCCCCGTGTACTCGACAAACTCGCTATCGGCATTTGCCGGTGGCGCTCAGCCGGCCGCGCAAATGCAAACCTGGGACGAATCGGGAAACTACACTCCCAAGGTCGAGTGGTTTTTCGGATATTCCTTCTGGCGGGCCATGCCGACGGCTACCAGCAACCGCATCGGCTACATGCATGGCGGAAGCACATCTGTGGCGTACAATTTCAATCAATATCTGGGGCTGGCGGCGGATTTTGCCGGCTTCGACGACAGCAAGCTGACCCTTTTCGATCCTCTTGTTGGAAATCGGACGGTGAATTCAAGCGGCAGCGTCTACACGCTGATGGTGGGCCCGCGGCTTTCCTACCGCAAACACGAAAGGCTCACTCCATTCGTGCAAGTGCTCCTGGGAGGGGTGCACGCGAGCGCGGTGTCAATCGACGGATGCACGGGAGCTCCGGCTTGCACGCCGCTGGGTTCCGACACCACCTTCGCCGCACTTGCGGGCGTGGGCGTCGATGCCAAGATCAACCGGCACTTTGCCTGGCGCGTGATTGAGGCGGATTACCTGCTGACGCATTTCGAGAACGCTTCGTTGGCCGCCCCGCAATCGAGAGACTGGCAGAACAACATCCGGCTTTCCACGGGCATCGTGCTGCGCTTTGGCGGGAACCATCCGCCACCGCCGCCGAGCGCGCCGATGGCGGCCACGTGTTCCGCGGATCCGGAATTTGTGTATGCCGGCTCGGGCGATTACATCGCAGTGCGCGCGGACGCCAACAATCCGGACAACTCTTCGCTGAATTATTCCTGGTCGGCGGATGCCGGCGCAGTCGACGGAACCGGTCCCACCGCCCGTTGGAATTCGTCGGACAGGGCGCCGGGCACATACACGATCAAAGTGCGCGTGGACAACGGACGAATCGGCGGAGCAGGCTGCTCGGTAAGCGTTCGAGTGGCGCCGCGGCCGAATCGCCCGCCAACGATCAGTTGCTCGGCAGATCATGCAACCGTGACGGTGGGAGATCCGGTGGAAATTACCGCCGCAGCCAGCGATCCCGACAACGATCCGCTGACATATTCCTGGAACGCAAGCGGGGGAAGATTGGAAGGCACGGGAGCGAACGTCAAGCTCCACACTCACGATCTGCCACCGGGGTCGTACACGATAACGGGCCACGTCGACGATGGCCGAAGCGGGACAGCCGATTGCACGATAAATGTTGACGTGCAAGCGCCGCAACCGCCGCCGGAACAAGTCGAACTCGAATCCCGGCTCGCGCTGCACAGCATTTACTTCGCCACGGCGCGGCCGACCGAAGCGAATCCCACGGGTGGTCTGGTGGATAGCCAGCAAAACATTTTGGTATCGCTGGCTACCGATTTCAACCGGTATCTGACGTTCAAACCCGCAGCTCACTTGACCCTGACGGGTCATGCGGATCATCGCGGTGGAATCGAATTTAACAAACACTTGACGGAGCGGCGCGTCGAGCGCGCCAAGAGCTTCCTGGTGGAACACGGAGTACCCGCGGCAAACATCGAGACTCGTGCGATGGGCGAGCAGGACAATCTGGACGCCGATCAGGTGAAGCAACTGATCGATCAGAATCCCGACCTGAGCGACGCGGAGCGGCAAAGACTCGACGGCAACCTGAAGGTCATCGTCTGGGCCAATAACCGGCGAGTGGACATTTCCCTGGACACCACGGGACAAAAGTCCGTGCGTCAATATCCGTTCAATGCCAGAGACGCCATGACCCTGATCAGTCCAAAAAGCGGCAAAGCCGGCACGCCGTCCGGACCGCCTTCCGCGAAGAAGCCTGCGCAGCCGTAAGCCCGAGTGCAAGCGTCGCTCCAGCGGCACGGGACAAACCAAACTCAACAGCCTTTGGCGAGCGGAGATCGCTTCTCCGCTCGCCGTAGCTTTTCCGCGAACGCTTTCCAGCGTGCCTTTACGGGAATCTTCGCGTCAGGAGGATTCCACGCCCGCTTCGATGGTCCATTGGGCACCGCCGCGGCAATGCCGCTTGTATCTGCCGCCGATTGGTTCACACTAGAGTTCCCTTCCGAAGTTCAGCTCGGTCATTCGTATTTTTCTCCCTCTCCATGGACTGGAAGCTCATTGCCTATTGGCGTTGTTGTCAGGAGCACCCATGTTGGAACCCGACGTCCATCGGCTTAAGCGTCTGCGAATCTATTGTCAGGCGTGTGCCATCGCCGTCGCGGGACTGGGCTGCATGGTGCTCTGCGGCTGGGCGCTTCAAATTGAGGCCTTGAAATCGGTCTTTCCCGGCCTGGTCACCATGAAAGCCAACACGGCTTTCAGCTTGGTGTTTTCCGCGGTATCCCTATGGGTGCTGCTCCCGTGCCCCTGTGCGGGTTCCCGGCGGTACTTCGGCCGCGCGCTCGCCTTACTCGTGACGTTGATCGCGGCGGCTACGTCAGTCGAATATCTTTTCGGCGTGAACTTGCGCATCGACCAGCTATTGTTCGCCGAACCCGGGGGACTGGGGGCGGGGCATTTGCCCGGGCGTATGTCGCCCGCGACGTGCACGGTGTTTTTAGCCCTGGGACTCGCGCTGTTGCTGCTGGATCGGAAGACTCGTTTTGGGAACGGTCCGGCGCAGGTCTTGAGTTTGTGGGCTGTGGCGATGGCGATGCTGGCAACGGCTGGTTATGCCTATCACGCGAAAATCCTATCCGATTTTCTGTACACGCAAGTCGCGCTGCATGCAGCGATTGGATTGCTGCTGTTGAGCACGGCGATTTTCCTCGCCCGGCCGCAAAGCGCCATCTCCGGCGATCTCACCGGCGAAGGCTCGGGAAGCGTCATGGCGAGGCGGCTTCTTCCCGCAGTGGTCGTTATCCCAATTTTCCTTGGCTGGATTAGTTTGCAGGGAGAGTTCCGAGGGCTTTATGGAATGGAGCTGCGTCTGGCCCTCTATGCCGGCGCCAACGTGGTCGTGTTTGCGACGCTGATTTGGCTGAACGCCCGAAAAATGAATCTGGAGTACGAACAGCGCAGCAGGGCCGAAGTCGAAGTCCGCGAGCTAAACGCGGAACTGGAGGAACGGGTTGCCGAGCGAACGAAGTCGCTCGAGACGCAGGGCGTCGTCCTCGCCGAGCAGGCGGCCTTGCTCGATCTGGCGCAAGATGCGGTGGTGGTTCGCGACATGCACAATCACATTTTGTTTTGGAGCCGCGGCGCCGAGAGAATGTATGGCTGGCCCCGCGAGCTGGCGGTAGGCAAGATCGTATTCGAATTGCTGAAAACCGAATTGTCGCAGCCTCTCGAAGAAATCGACGCCCAGCTTCTGCGGCAGGGCCACTGGGAAGGAGAGGCGATTCATAAAGCGCGCGACGGCAAGCGCCTAAATGTGGCCAGCCGCTGGGCTCTGCAGCGTGACACCGGCGGGGCGCCAGTTCGGATTTTGATCATTAATAATGACATCACCGAGCGCAAGCAGACGGAAGAAGCGCTGTACGTGGAAAAGGAACGCGCGCAGGTGACGCTCAACTCGATCGGTGACGCCGTGATTTGCACGGACGTCGGGGGGAATATCACCTTTCTCAATGTCGTCGCGGAAAAAATGACGGGGTGGCCATGGGAAGAAGCGGCAGGCCAGCCGATGACCGCGGTTTTCCGGATCATTGACGCCATCAGCCGCGAAACCATCCCGGATCCAATGAAGATGGCTTTGGGCCAGAATCGGACCGTGCACTTGCCGCTCAACTGCATTTTGATCCGGAGGGACGGATTTGAAATTCCGATCGAGGACTCGGTTTCGCCGATTCACGACCGCCAGGGCCGGGCCACCGGAGCGGTGATCGTATTCCGCGATGTGAGCGCGGCTCGGGCTCTGACGCAACAGATGACCTACTCGGCGCAGCATGATTTTCTGACCGGCTTGCCCAATCGGATGCTGGTGGAAGACCGGATTTCACAGGCGATTATTCTGGCGAGCCGTCGCGATGCCAAGATGGCGGTGCTGTTCCTGGATCTCGATGGCCTCAAGCACATCAACGATTCACTGGGCCACGCGATCGGCGACAAGCTGCTGCAATCCGTGGCGGGACGGCTGACCGATTGCGTGCGCGGCTCGGATACCGTCAGCCGCCAGGGCGGCGACGAATTCGTGGTGCTGCTTTCCGAAGTGGGACGACCCGAAGACCCCGCCATCAGCGCCAGGAGAATTTTGGCATCGCTGGCGGTGCCTCACCAGATTGAGGGCCACGACCTTCATGTGACCACCAGCATTGGGGTGAGCGTCTATCCCGACGACGGACAGGACGCCGAGACGCTCATCAAGAACGCGGACACCGCGATGTATCAGGCCAAGGAAAATGGGCATCAGAGCTATCAGTTTTTCAAATCCGCCATGAACGTTCGAGCCGTCGAGCGTCAATCCATTGAAGAGAGTCTGCGGCGCGCCCTGGAGCGCAACGAATTCGCACTGCAGTATCAACCAAAAATCGATCTGAAGACCGGCGAGATCAGCGGCGCGGAAGCATTGATTCGCTGGACGCACCCGACTCGAGGGCCCGTCTCTCCGGCGCAATTTATTCCGGTCGCGGAAGACTGTGGCCTGATCGTGCCCATAGGCAACTGGGTGTTGCGCGAAGCGTGCCAGCAAGCGCAAGCCTGGCTGAGAGCTGGCCTGCCGCTGGGCACCATGGCAGTGAACATCTCGGCGATGGAATTCCGGGACGAAGAGTTTCTGGAAGGCGTGTTCGCGATCCTGAAAGACACCGGATTGGAAGCGAAATATCTGGAGTTGGAATTGACCGAAAGCGTTCTGATGAAACGCGCCGAAGCCACGCAATTAATTCTAAAGGCGCTGAGAGGGCGAGGAGTGCAGGTGGCGGTGGATGACTTCGGGACGGGCTACTCCAGCTTGAGCTATCTGCGAAAATTCCCGATCGACGCCCTGAAAATCGACCAGTCGTTTGTCCGCCAGATCACGACCGCTCCCGACGAAACCACGATCGTTACCGCGATCATCAGCATGGCGCGCAGCCTCAAACTGCGGGTGGTGGCGGAGGGCGTGGAGACGCAGCGGGAATTGGAATTTCTTCAGGCTCACCACTGCGACGAGGCCCAGGGATATTATTTCGGGCGGCCCGTGATTGGGGAGCAATTCGCCGCCCTGCTGAAGACGGGCATAGCCGAAACCATCCCGCGTTGAAACCGAAATCGGAAGGCGGAGCGCCCGCGCCTCCCGGGATTCGAACGGAGAGGCTGCGTCACCGAGCCGCGGGCCAGACTCCGCGCCAAGCCACGAAGGCCGAGCCGCGCAGCGGGCATTCGTCATCGAGCACCAGATGCACGGGAATCTGCGCCAGAAAATCACCCAATTTTTCCTTTTGCCGCACCGCTTGCACGAATCGTCCGTCCTTCATTTTCGGCAGAATCTTGAGCGCGATTCCTCCGGCGATGTAAATTCCTCCGCGCGCCACCGCGCGAAGCGCCAGATTGCCGGCCTCCGATCCGTACATCTCAACCCACAAATCCAGGGTGGCGACGCAGACCGGGCACGCGCCGGACAATCCATTTTCGGTGATTGCGGGCGCGGCATCCGCGGAACGATCGTCGAAGCCGGCGTGCCGCACCGACGGATCGAGAAATTCGTGGACGCGTTTGAATCCCCCGCCTGAAAGGACGCACTCCGTGCTGACAAAATCGTTCTGCGATTTGAGATATTTCCAGAGATCGGCCTGCCGATCGGTGTGCGGCGCGAAATCGGCGTGGCCCGCTTCGGTGGCCATCGGAACGTGCTGGCGACCGTCCCAGAAAAGCACGCACTGGCCCATGCCCGTGCCTGCCGCAATCACTACGGCGTTAACTTCCGGCGCCGGAACGCCGGGATGCAGAGTCTCCAAATCCTGCGGCCCCAGCACGCCAATGCCGTAACCCCAGGCTTCCAGATCGTTGAGCAAACGCACGCGTTCGAGTCCCAGGCATTTCGCCATGGCCGAGCCGTCCACGATCCACGGAATGTTAGTGGCGTGAACCTGATTGTTGACCACCGGCCCGGCTATTCCGAAAGCGGCGGCGGTCACTTCAGCCCCGGTGAGCTTCACGAAGTCCGCGACAATTTCTTCCAAGCCGCCGTGATCCTGGCTCGAGTAGCGCTTCTCCGCCAGTCTGACCAGGCGCCCCTCCCGCGGGTCATACAGCCCGAGATTGGTCTTGGTGCCACCGATATCGCCCGCCAAAATCATGTACTCCTCCGAAAGTACGGCGTAAGACAAACGCAAGTTCTCTGCTGAAGCGGGAAGCTCAGAGCGGACGCCAACTGCGGCCCTCGGCGAGCGTCAACTCATCGGACGCGCGTGGGCCCTCGCTGCCTGCCGGATAATTTGGAAAAGGAGGCGCCGAAGCGGACTGCCAGGCATCGAGGATCGGATCGACCAGAGACCAGGCCGCCTCGACGCTATCGGCGCGGTCAAAGAGAGTGGCGTCGCCGCGAATGCAGTCGTTGATGAGCGTGGCATAGGCGCTGCGCGAGCCGCCTCCTCCGAACGCCTGTTTGTATTCAAAGTCCATTTTCACGGTGCGAATGTGCATCTGCGCGCCGGGAGATTTCGCGCCGAAAGAGAGCGAAATTCCTTCATCCGGCTGAATATTGAGGACCAGCGAATTATATTCGAGATTTTCGCCGCGGAAAACTCGATGAGGAGCCTGGCGGAAACGAATGGCGATCTCGGTGAGCGGATGCGCCAGCCGTTTTCCGGTGCGCAGATAGAAAGGGACGCCGCTCCAGCGCCAGTTGTCGACCTGGAGCTTCAGGGCCACGAAAGTTTCAGTCGCGGAGTTGGGGTTCACGCCGGGCTCCTGCCGGTAGCCGGGCACAGCTTTGCCGTCCACGTTGCCCGGACCGTACTGCCCGCGCACCACGGATTTCCAGATCGTCTCCGGGGTGAACGGTCGAATCGATTGCAACACTTTGATTTTTTCGTTGCGCACGGAGGTAGCGTCAAACGTCGCCGGCGCTTCCATGGCCACCAGCGAAGTGAGCTGCAGCACGTGACTCTGGATCATGTCGCGCAGCGCGCCGGTGGATTCGTAAAAAGCGGCACGGCTCTCCACGCCCAGCGATTCGGCCGCGGTAATTTGCACGTGGTCGATATAATTGCGGTTCCAAAGCGGCTCGAAAATGCCGTTGCCGAAGCGCATCACCAATAAATTCTGGACCGTCTCCTTGCCCAGATAATGATCGATGCGGTAGACCTGCGACTCGTCGAAGACGCTGAGGACTTTCTGGTTGAGATCCTGGGCGGAGGCGCGATCGCGGCCAAACGGCTTTTCGATAATCACCTTGGTCCAGGACTTGGCGGATTTCGGTTTCGCCAGACCCGCGTTTCCGAGATGCTCGATAATCTTCAGATAGACCTCCGGAGGAACCGCCAGGTAGAAAATGCGATTGCCAGCGAGCTGGCCCTCCGCATCGAGCTCGTCAAGCCGGGCGGCCAGGCGCTGGTAAGCGTCCGCATCGTCGTAATGTCCGCTGAAATATTGCAGGTGCTTCAGGAAATCCTGCTGGCGATCGGGTTCTTCGCCAAACGAGCCGGCTTTTGGCAAAAACTCGCCGGCGGATTTGCGAAAGTCGTCATCGGACATATTCGTGCGCGCGAATCCGAGCAGCCGGAATCGCGGCGCCAGGCAGGCGTGCGCGGCCAGATCGTAGAGCGCGGGAAGCAATTTTCTGCGGGCCAGGTCGCCGGAGGCGCCGAACATGACGATCGCGCAGGGGTCGTTCGGGACTTCGCAATAGTAGGCGTCGGTCGCAGCGGTCTGTGCGGCGTTCGTGGCACCAGCATCCATGTCTAACTCTCCCAATGATTGGGTTTTTGCAGGCCGGCTCGGGCGCAGGAGCGCCGCGTGGCAGGCGCCGCGTCCGTCAAAGAGCCTATCATATTCTAATGGCAGGCTCTTTCGATTGCAGGGCGATTGCAGGGCGATTGCAGGGCCGCGCGGATGAAGAGTCGGCTGCCAACTGGAAATTGGGAGGTGCTTGCAGTATCTTGGAGTGGAAGCTGAAATTCAGGAGGATGGACCGATGAGTGACGACAAGGCGGACAGCGGAGCGTCCTCGCAGCCAGTGCGGATGGTGAAGTGCGTAAAGTTCGGGCGGGAAATGCCGGGGCTGAATCGCGCGCCGTGGAAGGGCGACCTGGGCAAGCGCGTGTATGAGAACGTGTCGCAGGAAGCGTGGAAGCTCTGGGTAGAGCATTCCAAGATGCTGATGAACGAGTTTCGCCTCAACCCGCTCGACCCGCGCTCGCAAACCATCATGGAAGAGCAGATGGAAATGTACTTCTTCGGCGAAGGCGCCAAGCTGCCCGACAGCTACGTTCCTCCGAAGCACTAGCAATTCCGAATACGCATGTTTGCGCGAGGGGATGCAGAGCGGCGGTGGGAGTTCGTCCGCGCGGCGATATCCGTGTCGAAAAGCAGCCAGCCCGGCGTCTCGATTGCGCTAAAATGTAGGCGAATGCAAATAGGAGAACGGAGCAGCCGATGAGCCCCGCATCGAGAAACTCATTCTCATCCAAGAAAAGTCTGCGCGCCGGCGACGGAACCTATGAAATTTACCGGCTGGACGCTTTGGAGCGAGCGAATATCGGCCACGTCTCGCGCCTGCCCTTCTCACTGAAGGTGCTGCTCGAAAATCTGTTGCGGCACGAAGATGGCCGGTTCGTCCATGCGGACGACGCGCGGGCGCTGGCCGCGTGGGATCCCGCGAGCGCGGTCGAAAAAGAAATTTCGTTCATGCCGGCGCGCGTGCTGTTGCAGGATTTCACGGGCGTCCCCGCCGTGGTGGACCTGGCGGCGATGCGCGAGGCCATGCGCACCCTCGGTGGCGACCCGAAAAAAATCAATCCCTTGCTGCCCGCGGAATTGGTGATCGACCATTCCGTGCAAGTGGACAAATACGGCGCGGCCAACGCATTCGCCTTCAACGCCGACATGGAAATGCACCGCAACATCGAGCGGTACGCTTTCCTCCGCTGGGGACAGAAAGGCTTCCACAATTTCAAAGTCGTTCCGCCGGATACCGGCATCTGCCACCAAGTAAATCTCGAATATTTATCGCGCGTAGTCTTTAGCGCGGAGCAGAACGGGGAGCGCGTAGCTTTCCCCGATTCGCTGGTGGGCACCGATTCGCACACCACCATGGTCAATGGCCTGGGCGTCTTCGGCTGGGGCGTGGGCGGCATCGAGGCAGAGGCCGCTATGCTGGGC
>JBAVQT010000089.1:0-9630 GCA_049694295.1 Candidatus Acidiferrales bacterium | reverse complement strand
CCTGCCTCGCAATGAATGCGATGCCACGCGACAAGACGCGCCCCGTTTATTTCCAAACCAAGCTAGTCACCGAACCCGCCTTCAGCGGAATCATGGCCACCGCGTTTCCTTGCCGCAGTTCCACCATCCTCGCCGCGCCACTGTTGGTCACCAGCAACACCTGTTGGCCGTCCGCATTTACCGCCGCAACGTGCTGCAGATCCGCAGCCGCGCTCTGCGAGTCAATCCGCCGCGCCCCTCGGCGAATCGCTCGCGAAAAATGCGCGAACGCCCAATATTGTCCGCTGCGCGTGATCGCCCGCGTCTCCGAATCGATCGTCACCACGCCGCCGCAGGGAAATGGCCCGATGTTCGGCTTGCCGTGTTCGTCCAGAGCCAGATTCCACGCCGTGATCGAGCTGCACCAGTTTCGCAGCACCTCGCTGAAAGTTGCTCCCCATTTGCACCAATCGGTCAGATAGCCCGGATCCGTGTAATCCGGGCCACCCTCCGTCCAGTGCATCTCCACTTCCGGAAAATATTCGTGAGCTCTGCTCATCATGTCGGCCGTGCCCGCATAGCCGTGCCACGCCACCGAATTGCAATATTTCCGAAGCGCGTCGTCCTCCAATTCGCACACCACGCGCCCCCACAAATTGTAGTTGTGGTCCAAAATCCAGATTTTCGTCGGCGTGCCGCTGCTTTCCAGAAGCGGTCCCAGATGCTTGGCCACAAATTCAATTTCATATTCCTGCCCCCAGATGCAAGCGGGCATTTTGCCGTCTTGATCGGTGTCCAGTTCATTCTGGGATGTCAGCGCCTGGACCGGCACACCCTCGGCCGCGTACCCCTGCAAAAACTTCAAATAATATTGCGCGTAGATTTGAAGGTAAAACTTGCGCATCGAGCCGCCCAGCATCGAGTTGTTGAACTTCATCCATCCCGGCGGGCTCCACGGAGTCGAAAAAAGAAAAAGCTCGGGATTCGCTCGCCGCGCCTGTCGCAGCATCGGAAGGATGTATTCGCGGTCGTGCTCGATCGAGAATCGTTTCAGGTCCGGGTCGGCTTCGCCGTCATCGAAGCTGTACAGTTTCGTCGAGTAGTCGCTCGATCCCACGCAGATCCGGCAAACGCTCAGCCCCATTTCCGACGGATGAAACATCTCGTGGAACAGTTGATCCCGCGCCGCCGGCGCCAGTCGATTGAACGTGTAGCACGCCGCATCGGTGAAGGCTCCGCCGAATCCCAGGATTTCCTGGAATCGCGTGCCCGGATCCAGCAGGATCTGTTCGGCTCCGGATGTCCCCGGCGCCGCAGCCCAGTTGGCTTTGGGAGCGGCGGCCAATCGCTCGTCGCCGGACGTAACCCAAATCGAAATTTCTGAGCCGGTCTTTGGGGCATCGTGAGCCGCCCCCGCGCTCCCAGCAGTTGGCAGTGGGATTTCGTTAGAGCCGGCCGCAGCCGCCAGCCCCAAAGCCGAAATCCCAAGAAAATCCCGCCGCGAAGTTTCGTTAGTCATAGCCGCCTCCTGTATTAAAACCCTTTCGAGCTTTCTCGAATCAAAGATACGAAAAACAATTTTGAAAAACAGCACTCAGATCGCACTAACCAATTCAATTCTTCGCCGCCGTCGGTCTGATTTTCTCGGCCGGCACAATTCCTTCGCCCTCTTTCACCTGATAAAAATGGTCGGCAGCCAGGTCCGTCAGCGTTTCCGTCTTTCCGCCCGGCCAGAAAATTTCCACCTTATCCACGCGCTTCCTCTCGCCCAGGCCAAAATGAATTCGCAGATCGTTCTGCGAGAGATAGCTCCCGCCGCTCAGCACTTCGCTCGTCTGCACCAGGTCCCCGGCCGTCGCTCTTACCCGCGCGTTCAGCGCCAGCCGGTTGCTCTTCGTGCCTGCCAGTTCCAGGCTGATCCAATGATTCGCTGGGCCACCCTGCGGCCGAAGAATTGTAGGGCCGCCCTTCAGGTGTTCGATCACGATGTCCATCTGGCCGTCATTGAAAAGATCTCCCACCGCTACTCCACGGCTCACTTGTGGAGTTTGAATCGCCGGGCCCACCAGCTTGCTGATGTCTTTGAATTTCCCGTCGCGCTGGTTCAAAAACAGCAGCGCCGGCTCGCGATACTTCGCGCCTGCCTCGGCCGTATCCACTTGCGGATAGACGTGGCCGTTCACCAGAAAAAGATCGAGCCAGCCGCTGTTTTCAAGATCGAAAAATGCGTCGCCCCAGCCAACGTAGGGCGTGGTGCTCGGAGCAATTCCGGATCTGTACGACACATCGGTGAAATTCATCCCGCCATCGTTTCGAAAGAGCGCCGCGTATTCGTCGCTGAAGTGCGTCACGGCAATCGAGAAACGTCCGCTGTGCAGGTAGTCGCCCAGCGCGACTCCCATGTTGGCTTGCTCCGCTCCGTCCTGGCTGACGGCCACACCCGCCGCAAATCCGATCTCTGTAAAGTGTCCGCTCCCATTATTCTGGTAGAGATAATTCCTTCCGGCATCGTTCGCCAGAAAAAGGTCCAGATGTCCGTCGCTGTCGAAGTCAGACCACACCGCCGTCAAGCCAAAGGAATTCGGTGCGTCGCGAATCCCGCTCTTCTCCGAGACATCCGTGAATGTGCCGTCGCCATTATTGTGATAAAGATTCGACGGAGAGCCCTTCAGTCCTCGCGGCCCGCATTGCACCGCGATTCCGCGATACTTGCACGTCTGGCTCGAACCGAAAGCCGGAAGATCGTTGAGGTGCAAATCCACATAGTGCGACACAAAGAGGTCCGTCCAGCCATCGCCATCGTAGTCTCCGAAAGCCGCTCCCGAAGCCCATTGCGAATCGCCGCCAAGCCCTGCCTGCCTGGTAACATCCGTGAAAGTCCCATCGCCATTGTTGCGATATAGCACCACGCCCCCGAAGCACGTGATCAAGAGATCCGGCCAGCCGTCGTTGTTGTAGTCCCCCACGGTTGCGCCCATCGCCCAGCACGGATAACCCACGCCCGCTTTTTCCGTCACGTCGGTGAACGTGCCGTCGTGATTATTGTGATAGAGCGCCCCGCGCGCTTTTTTGCCGGCCAAAGCCATCTCTACGCTTTGCGCGTTCGTGAAATAAATGTCCGGCCATCCGTCGCGATCGTAATCAATCAGCGCCACACCGCCGCTCATCGACTCCACGATGTACTTCTGCTCGGGGCTCGAAAGATGATCGAACTTGATGCCCGTCGAATCGGTGACATCCACCAGTTGAGGCAGCGAAGTGTCAGCCCGCGCGACCGGCGAACCTTGACGGCTCGCGGCGAACGGTACAAAAGCCGGAAAACAAATCAGCAGCAGCGCCAGGGCTGCGCCGAGAGCGGCCCTCGCCTTGAAATTCGTATAGTCCGGTAGCCCTGGCAAATTCAGAATCCGCTCGTTTCAACGTCCTTTATACTTGGTTTGAACCGCGTACAATGAGCTTCGCGCGAGAATGAACAATGTTTTCCCGTCGCTGCCCCCAAACAGCAATTGCGACGGCCGCTCGGGAACATCGATCGTATCAATCGGCTCGCCCGCCGGGTTGTACACGAACACCTGCCCCGCGGCGATGTAAACGTCGCCATTCTCATCCACCGCCAGGCCTTCTCCGCCCTGTTCGGCGAACAACTTCAATCCGCTGATTGCTCCGTCGGCGCCAACCGTCCCTACGTACGTCTTCTCCCCGGATTCATCCGAAACATAAAATGGCTGGCCCTCGACTGCCGGCGCCATCCCAAACGCGCGCAGCGTGTCGTTTAATTTCGATCCGTAATAGAGTTCGCCGCTCACAAAGCTCTCTCCCGCCGGAAGAAAAGTCGTCCCATCCGGCGAGACGAACTGATACGCATCCTTCGTCGACATCGCTTCCACAAAATCGTTTTCGTTTCGCCAGCGGTCCACTGGCAAAATCGGCGTCATTCCCGGGCGCGGCCCGGCTGCCACGGCTTGCAGCAGCCTGATGTCATCGCCCTGCGAGCTGGGTTTAAAACTGTATACGATTCCCTTCCCTGCATTGGAAATCACCATCAGGTCTCCGGCCTTGTCGAAAAAAAGCTGCACCGGATCCAGCGGGTTGTCGCGAACGGTGGAAAGTTGTCGCGCCGCAGCCGACCAGCGATAAATCGTTTGCCATCGCGCGTCCACAAAATAGGGATTGCCGGAGCTGTCCACTGCTCCGCCGGAAATATTGAAAAAACCCCCCGCGACTTTCTCCACCTTCGCATCTTGCGCCAGCACGCTAGAAGCGGCCCGCGGCGCAATTTTCGGCGCGGCGCCGGAAATCGTCAGCCACGCAAACTCGCGCTGTCGCATCTCGAAATTGTGAGTTTGATCGTACACCGCATTGTCGAACGACACTTTGCTGTCGCTGTAGCAGTGCACGTTGCGAAGGCGGATGTTCTTCGAATTCGTAATCTTGATCGCATACGGGAACGGTTGATAGCTGCTCACCACGCGATACATGTGCAGGTTCGCCAGCGTAATATCGCTCGAATCTCGAATATCAAGCGGCAACGCGAACCCGCCCTCGCCGCGCTCCTCCTCCGTCTGCAGCGCGTAAATTTCCCAGTTGGACGCGTGGTCCAGCACCACTTCATTGCGAACGTGATGCTCGCTCGAAAGTTCGTAGACTCGCCCCGATGTCGAAGTGTTCGAGATATACAGGCCCGCTTGCGCAAACGTGCTGGGCGTCCAGATGCCGACGAAAGTTCCACCGCCAGTGATCCACAGGCTGGGATACTGCCCGTCCCAGCGACGATTCAGGTTGGCGTCCGCGGTATGCGTGTTGTTATAAATTTCCCGCCACGCTTTGGAAGCGTCCGCCGCGCTCGCGTTTGGATCGATCGTCCCGTGCCCGCCCAAAAAACGAACATCGTTCATCATCGAATCGCTGCCGGCCATCCACTTCGCGGCCACCGCGCGCGGATTGATGCCGTTGGTGTAGAGGCCGATCCCGGTCACGATATTCGTGCCATCTTTCGGAGTTTCCAGCAGCGGCTTGGGGTCGCCAACGCCCTGAAACGCCGGCGTCGAATCAGCGAGCAGAATTCGCGTCACGCTCGGATGCGTTCCGATCAGAACCGTGTCCGGCCGCAGCGCGATGGTGTCTGTCACGCGATACTGCCCCGACGGCAAATAAATCGCGCGATGCTCCGCGATGGCTTTTTTGAACGCTTCGGTATCGTCGGCCATACCGTCGCCGCGTGCGCCCAATGATCGAATATTCACCCACGTCTCCATCGGCGGAAGATCGAGAATATCTGACTTCGCAGGCGGCGGAAACGCGCTCAAAGCCGCCGTCTCATAGGCGTCTTGAATCGCTGGCGCCGCGCCAAGATCGTCGTAATGCAAACCGTGCGAAAAAGTTTTCACCTCGTACATTTCCGCTGGGCCTGCCACCTGCTTTCCGCTCTCGCGGTACGACGCAAAAATCGGCACGCCACGGCAGACCACGCCTTCCATGTTGATCTCGGTGCGCGCGTTGCGCTCGTTGCTGATAATCACGGCCGGGCCGCTGACGTTTTCCATCCGCCCATCTTTCACCCACAACTCGTCCGAATATTCAGGATCGATGGAAATCGCCGTCGGCACATTCTTGAATTGCGGCCGAATCAGGGTCAGTCCGGCTTCGTGTTCGCGGATCGCCGCCTCGCGCTGCCCCTCGAACGTGGCGTCAATGATCGTAAATTGCCAGCCGGGAGATGGTTTCCGAGTCCAGATTCCATACTGGCCGCCGTAAAAATGTACGTCTTGCGCCACGTTGCCGCCATCGTGAATTCCCGCCAGCCCCGAGCCGATGTGAAAATCCATGTGCGCCAGAAAGCAGTGCTGCGCGTAATGCGCCCGCACACCCACAGCGCCTGGATTGCCGTCCTGAATTTCAATATCGATATTGCTCATCGCCGAATAGAACGTGCCCGGATTCGCGTCCGGAGGCGTCGCATTTCCGGTTGGCCGCCCGCCCGCGAAAAACACCATGTAGGCGAGGCCCTGCTGGAATCCCGGCGTGTTCGCGCCCAGCAGCAGCGTGGGCCGCTCCGCGCCATATCCGATCAGTCGAATTCCCGGCCAGATGTAAATCGTCTTCGTCACCCGATAGCGGCCCGCCGGAATAAACAGAATTCCCTGGTTCGTCGTTTCCCGTACTCTATCGATCGCCTGCTGCAATGCCGCCGAATCATCCGCGACTCCGTCGCCCTTCACGCCAAATTTATCCGCGGTCAGATACACCGCTCTGGCATCGTCCAGCCGCGCCGGATAATACGATTTTCCATGAGAAGTTGCCGGCAGAGTCCCGGCGGAAGCTCCGAATAGCGCGCAGGCCGATGACAGCAGCGCAGTCCCTACTATCAGTGTTTTTCTCATCTCGACTTTCTCAAGCCCGGTTTTCCTGAATCCGCGGCATCGCTCCAGCCTGCATTAGCGGTTCTCGGCTCCGAAGCCCTCGCCGGCCCCGCCACTCATCCGGCGCCCCAACCGATCGTTCTCTTTCGGCGGCCATCTCGCTATCTGCGGGAATTCGTGTCGTCGCTCGCATCGTTGGCGGGTTCCAGATGCAGTTCCTGATAGACGTCTCGAAGTTTTTCCTTCATATCCTTATATTTCTGGTATTCCTCTAATTCATGTTTGGCGTCCGAGGCGCGCCCCACATGCCGGTAGACCGAGCTCAGCCGAAAATGCGCCAGCGCATTCGTCGGATCCAATTCGACCGCATGCTCCAGCAGCGGCTCGGCCTTCTCCGGTTGATCCGTCGACGCCAGGACGTTTGCCATCCCGATGTTGGCGTCGAGGTTGTTCGGCTGCAGTTCCAAAGCCCTGCCGTAACGTTGGTAGGCCTCCTTCAAGTCATTTTCCCGCGTCGCGATATCTCCCAGTCTGCACTCGGCCTGCGCATCCGCCGGGTTCGCCTGCAATGCCGCCCGGTACTCGCTTTCCGCTTCTGCGCGGGTGGCGGCATCCGTCGAAGCATTCAGCATCTCGGCAAGCTCAAAATGGAGGCCTGGCAGATCGGGATCGATCTTGAGCGCGGCTCGGTAGTTCACGATCGCTTCAGCCGCCTCGCCGCGTTTCGCCAGCTCGTGCGCGATTGCCTGGTGCATCCGCGCTGAGTTCGGCGCTACCACCGATAGGCTCAGCAATGATTCGTTAGCCAGGTCCGAATAGATGCGGTAAGCGGTATAGAGTACGGTCTCATCCGTGGGCTCCAGCCCTCGCAACACGCTCACCGTCGTCGCGGCCTTATCCAGTTCGCCGGCTCCCGAGTAGATTTCGATCAGCTCCATCCCGGTTTCCACTCGAATCTTTTCCTCCGGCACTTTCGGAAATGCCTTCTCCAGATCGCCGCGAGCCGCGTTGATGTCGCCCGTCCGCTTTTCGGCGATTCCCAGCAGCGCCTGGATCTTCCACAAATTTGGCCGCATCTTCAGCGCCGCCCGCAGTTGCGGAATCGCGTCTGCATACTCTCCCTGAAAATAAAGCACCACGCCAAGGTTGCCCCGCGCGTCCACATCATTCGGATCCAGCGCCACCAGCGTCTTGAATTCGGGCGCCGCCAGATCGGGCCGGTTCTCTTTCAGGTATTCCGCAGCCTGGCGTCTGTGTGATTCAATTTGCTGCTGGCCGCTGGGGTTGGGGCTAGGCCTGGGATTGGAGCTCGATTGGCCGAAGCTCGGCAGCAACCCAGCGCAGAGCACGGCCCACAGCAAGACGCACGTTTTACTTGTCCTCATGTCACGATTGTACGGCGGACGGCTGGCCTTTTAGAATCGCGTTTGCGGCAGACACAGAAAAAGGACGGCGGTCTCCCGCCGTCCTCTCCCTGTTTGGCTGTCTCCCCGATTAGAATGTTACTTTTGCGCTAAGTTGACCACTCCGCGGGGCCACCGCCACTCCGTTGCCCAGCGTTCCGTTGTTAATCTCCCCGAAGTTGCTCCCGCCGAGACTTTGACCCGGGATGTTAAGGCTCGGATGGTTCAGCGCGTTAACAAAATCGGCTCGCAGTTCGAGGTGGATACGTTCCGTGAAGTCCAGGTTCTTCGCCAACGAGAGATTCACGACGGTTAGTCGCGGCCCCCTCAGCGAGTTCCTGACCTCGTTGCCGAACTGGAACAGCACGTCGGAGTTCTTTACGGCCGGCGCGGAAGCAAGGGTAAACGCCGAGGTGTTGAACCATTCCGCCGGAGTCTTCGGTCCAGAGGTGTTACCCGTGACGTCGGGGAACCAATTGCAGCCGTTGTTAACGTCGCCGCCAGTCGCGGTCCCGCCGACGCTGCAGCCGGTGAAGGTCTGGTTAAGGTTGTTTTGAGCGACGACCGTGAATGGGTCTCCACTCTGGGCCATGAAAGTTCCTGCAACCCGCCACCCGCCGACCACGAGGTCCTCGACCTTATTACTATCCTGCAGGAAGGTCTTGCCTCTCCCGAAGGGGAGGTCGTAGGAAGCATAGCCCTTCAGCGCGTTCGGGATGTCGAAGTTCGAGAGACCGTAATTCGCTGCTGGGTCGTTGCCGATTTGCCATACTTGAGCACCCCCGCGGCTGCCCCAGCCACCCGAATCCTGGTCATCCTGGAAACGCGACCACACGTAGTTCACGCTAAAGTTCAATCCATTGGAATAGCGCTTGGTGAGCTGAGTCTGAAACGCCTTGTAGTTCGAAATGGCGTTGTAATTATTGCCACCCAGCGTTCCCCAAGCCGGATACGGACGATCGGCCTGAACGGCGCCAAGGTTCGCCGAGCTGTCGGCAATTCCCGTAGTGCTGGTTATTTGATTGATGTCCGTCGGAAACTGCAGGTTCGAGCCATGGCTCCCAACGTAGGCAACCGACACGACATAGTTCGCCGCAAATTTGTGCTCCAGGCTCACCTGCCACTGATTAATTCGCCCGACCGGAACGTTGTAGGGCACATAGGTCTGTCCCGAAGGCTGGCCAAGGTTGAGATAAGTGTAGGGGATTCTCGAACTGGGCGAGCCGACCACGTAGCTCAACAGTGGCTCGGCAACGGCATCCGATGAACCCAACATCAAGGGAGCTTGGCTTGTCCCGCTATTCACATCGTTGTAAGTGCCCTTATTGGTGTTTAGCGAGCCCGCACCGATTCCGTTGCCGTAATCGTCCTGGCTGAAGTTGTACGAATACATCCCGAATCCAGCCCGGAGGACCGTATCATTCATAAACGACCAGGCAAAGCCAACGCGCGGCAGAAACGTGTTGTAAATCGGCTTTTGCAGCGTGTTTCGATTGTCCTGGCCCGCAAACCACATCGAGCCGAGTGAGCCTTCAAACGAGCAGTCCGTGAATTGAGCCGAAGGGCACGGATATACCAAGGGAATGTTCGGATCGAACCCGCCCAGGGCATTGTTTATTTCGCTGAATCCAGTGGTCGCTACGTAGCGCAAACCAAGATTGACCGTGAGATTTGGGCGAACTTTGAAATCGTCTTGAACGAAGAATTGCGGGCTCTTCAACCGGGCGTACGACACCGCCTGGTTGGTTGCGCCCCAATTCTGGACGTCGCCAAGTATGAAGTCGGCGAGACCCGCTCCGGTTGTCTTCTGCTGGCCATTTTGCGCCGTATAGTTGCCGGTAAAGGTGAAATTGCCGGACTGCAGGTTTCCCCACGGGGTCGTGTTGCCC
>JBAVQT010000088.1:0-2690 GCA_049694295.1 Candidatus Acidiferrales bacterium | reverse complement strand
ATGCGCGTCTCCGTCATCACGATCAGCGACTCCGTCTCATCCGGAAAATCCGAAGACCGCTCCGGCCCTTCCGTGGTGGCGCGCTGCCGCGAGCTGGGCTGGGAAATCGTGTCGTCATCCGTCTTGCCGGATGAACGCCTGGATATCGAAGCGCTGCTCCGAAAAATCGCCGACACGCGCGCGGCCGACTTGATTCTCACCACCGGCGGCACGGGCCTGGGTCCGCGCGACGTGACGCCCGAAGCCACTATCGCCGTCGCCGAGCGCCTGATTCCCGGATTTTCGGAGCACATGCGTGCCGAAGGGGCGAAAAAGCTGAAGCGCGCGATTCTTTCCCGCGCTGCCGCCGGCATTCGCGGCCAATCCATCATCATCAATCTTCCCGGCAGCCCGCGCGGCGCCGTCGAATCGCTCGACGCCATCGCCGATCTGCTCTCCCACGCTGTGGACATCTTGCACGGCGCTCGCCACTGATCGCTGTTGCCTGATCTCGCACCTCTCCATGACCCCGCCGTTTCCGGCTGTTCTCCGCGTGCTAGCATCGAATTTCTCAGCTGCTATGCCCGCCCCCTACATCCCGCTTCTGATTTTTGCGCTGCTGTCCGCGGCGTTTCCGTTCGTCGCGCTCGCCGTGGTTCGCCGGATGCGTGCCGGCATGGATTCCGCGGAAGCGACATTCCACGCTGACGAAAGCGAAATTGCCCCGAAGCTCCCGCCCCGCGCCGAATACTCCGGGCGTTTCTACCTGGTTGCCGTCATGTTCGTCATTTTCGACGTTGCCACGATTTTCCTGTTTCCCTGGGCCGTGAAATTTTCCGAATTGGGAGTCTACGGCTTGCTGACCATGCTGCTATTCCTGGGCGTCTTGATCGCCGGCTATTTCTGGCTCTACCGCGTTGGCGCGCTCGACTGGACCTAGGCGGAAAACCGAACTTGATTCACGCCATTCTCAAAGCCGCGCAGGCGCTTCTCGTTCCGGTGGCCGGCGTCATCGCCATGGTAATTTTGTTGCCGCTGCTCGCCGGATATATCCTGCTGGTCAAACGCAAAATTATCGCGGATCAGCCCGACCAGCGGGATCAACCGGATCGGCCGCTCGCGCCACCGGCCTCCGCGCAGCGCCTGCTGCAGCCGTTTGAGGATGTCTGGGCGCTGGCGCTCCAGCCAGACACCCTCCCGCGCCATGCCGATAAATTGCTTTTCTGGTTTGCGCCCATGCTCGCCGCGGCGATCGCGCTGCTGGCCTGCTCGGCCATTCCGTTTGGCCCGGCGTTTCCCATGGCCGATCTGAATGTTGGCCTGCTTTTTATTCTCGCGGTCGCCTCGCTGGGAATTTACGCCATCCTGCTGGGCGGTGCTTCCGCGAACAATCATGATTCGCTGGACGCGCTGCGCAGCGCCGCTCGATATTTGAGCTACGGCATGGTGGCGGCGCTGGCCCTGGCCTCCGCGCTGATGCTGGCCGGCTCGCTCTCCCTGCGGCAGATCGTGCAGGCGCAATACGATCAGGGAACCTGGTTCATCCTCTACGCGCCCGTTGGGTTTTTCGCCTATCTCGCCGCCTCGATCGTCCAGGTGCGGCACCCGTCCGGCGACCCAGGCTCCGGCGCCGGCTTTCTGCGCGCACTCGGTATTCTGGCGGAGTACGCCAACATGATCGTCTTCGCGGGCCTGGCCACCACGCTTTTTTTCGGCGGATGGCTGCGGCCGTTTGCGCGCTTTCATGACCATTTTTTGAGCACCCCCGTGGAAATGCTCGATGCGTTGCCCGCGTTGCTCTTTCTAGCGCTCGCGTTCTATGGCGCATCGGCCGCGCCTCAGCAGCGCTCCAAAGCCCACAAGATTGCCATTGGCTCGGGAGCTGGTTTGTGCGTGCTTCTCGCGGCGGTGATGGCGGCGTCGCTCTTCGCTGCCCCGGGCGTGATGGCGGCAGTTCACGGCGCGTTTTGGTTTCTCGCCAAGGCGCTCGCTTGCCTCTACGGATTCGTGTGGCTGCGATTCACCTTTCCTCTGTATCGGTTTGACCGCTTGATGCGCGTAGCCTGGCAATTCCTGATTCCGCTGACCCTCGCCAACCTGATTGGCGTCGGCGTCGCCATCGTTTTGCGCGAGCAATTGGGCGTCAATCCGTTCTTTCCGTCGCTGGTGATGACCGTCGCAACCGCCGGTGTGGCGGCCTGGCTGTGGGGCGGCAGAAATGAGCGCGGTGCGCGGGAGTCCGCGTCACCAGCCGCGGATGGCGGGTGGTGAAGCCATGCTCATGAACTCGCTGATTTTCTATTTCTTTGCGCTATGGGCCGTTGCCTCCGCGATTCTGATGGTCACGCAGCGCAACGTCGTTCACAGCGCCGTGTTCTTGGTTTCTACGCTCGTCGCCACCGCAGGAATTTACCTCCAGCTCGAGGCCGAGTTCCTTTTCGCCGTGCAGTTGCTCCTCTTCGCCGGGGGGATCGCGGTGCTGTTTCTCTTTGCCATCATGCTGACGAATCTGCGCGCGTCCGCGCCACTGCCGCCTTTCAATCGCCGTAAATTCGTCGCCATCGCATTCGCCGTGATTCTGGCTGCCGAATGCGGGTTTGCCATTTTTGCCCGGCGTGGTTCGCTCGGCGTGTCAGTTGTTCCGCAAATGCCCGCCGCGAATACCGAAGCCGTAGCCAGCCGTCTTTTTTCGCATTTCATGCTGCCGCTTG
>JBAVQT010000087.1:0-4046 GCA_049694295.1 Candidatus Acidiferrales bacterium | reverse complement strand
AAGAGCGACTCTAACTCCGAGTCGAAGTCCGACTCGAAGTCGGATTCCAAAACCAGCTCGGACTCCAGTTCCTCCTCGGGAAAATCCTCCTCAAAGAAAAAGAAGTGAGGCCATGAACCTGGTGCATCGCTGGTTCTGCCGCTCGGATCGCTGGCGAAAAATGCTCGATTCGCAGCTTTTCCCATGGACACTCGCGGATGTGGATTTGGGCAGCGAAACTCTGGAGATCGGACCGGGCCCGGGCCTAACCACGGATCTGCTACGCCGCCGCTTTTCGCGCGTCACCTCGCTGGAGATCGATCCGCGGATGGCCTCGTCGCTGCGCATGCGTCTCGCGGGCAGCAACGTGGAAGTGGTGGAAGGCGACGCTACCGCCATGCCGTTTCCCGACGCAACATTTCCGTCGATCGTTTCTTTCGTGATGCTGCACCACGTACCCACGCCGGCCTTGCAAGACCGCCTCTTTCGCGAAGCCTTCCGCGTACTTCAGCCGGGCTCGGTATTTCTTTCCATGGATTTTCGCTCGAGCTGGTGGATGAGCCTAGCTCACATCGGCGATACCATGGTGACGCTGGATCCCCGGACAGTGCCCGCTCGCCTCGAGGCGGCTGGATTTTCGAATGTGATTGTGGATCTTGGGCCGCGCGGTGGGTTCCGTTTTCGGGCCTATCGCAATTAGCGCGGCGACCTAGAACTTCATCCCTCGCAGATAGCTCCGGAATGCTCCGCCAAATTCCGGGTTCTTCAGCGCGATTTCGACGGTGGCCTTCAGGAAGCCCAGTTTGTCGCCCGCATCGTATGTTTTGCCTTCATATACATGGGCCCACAGGCCGCGCTTTTTCGCCAACGTTCGCAATGCGTCGGTGAGCTGGATCTCGCCGCCCGCGCCAGGTTTGGTGGTGGCCAGGAGCTCGAATATTTCCGGCGGCAGCACGTAGCGCCCGGTCACGCCCAGATTCGACGGCGCTTTTTCCGGCCTCGGCTTTTCCACCATGTCTTTGATACGCAACACCTGCTCACCGCGACGAGCAACCTTCTTGGCCCGCGCGTCGGCCACGGCGTCCACGATGCCGTAGAAGTGCACGCGCTCTCGCGGCACTTCTTCCACCGCGATCGCGCCGATGCCCGTGGCTTCGTACAATTGAATTAGCGGCAGGGTCGCGGGTATGGCCCCGTCCATGATCACGTCACCCAGCAGCACGGCAAATGGTTCATCGCCCACCAGTTCGCGCGCGGTCAGCACGGCGTGTCCCAGGCCCAGCGGTTCGCTCTGCCGCGTGTAGCTGAAGATCACGTCGCCAGTCAGCCTGCGCACCATTTCCGCCAATTCCGGCTTGCCGTGCTCTTCGAGAAATCGCTCCAGATTGGGTGCGCGATCGAAATGATCCTCGATGGTATTTTTGCGCCGGCCGGTGACAAAAATTACATGCTCGATGCCGGATGCCGCGCATTCCTCCACTGCGTATTGAATGAGCGGCTTGTCCACTACCGGGAGCATCTCTTTCGGTTGCGCCTTGGTGGCCGGCAAAAAGCGCGTGCCCAGTCCCGCTACGGGCAGCACCGCCTTGCGCACCCGCTTTGCTTTATCCGCCATCTTGATTTTTCTCCGCTCCCGCAAGCTTTCGCTGGTCTACGCGCGCTCACCGTGCGCGAGCGTCCAGATCTCGCAAGCCCGCTTTGCCCGTATGCTACCATATCAATTTCATCCCGCTTTGAAAGGCTTGGGCGTGCCGGCAAGCGATCCGCTGATTCTCGGTATCGAGTCCTCCTGCGACGAAACCGCGGCAGCCGTAGTCGCCGGCGGTCGCCGCATTCTTTCGAGCGTGGTCGCGTCGCAGATCGATATCCATCGCAAGTATGGTGGTGTGGTCCCGGAGCTCGCTTCGCGCGAGCATCTTCGCCAGATTGTTCCGGTGGTTCGCGAAGCGGTCGAACAGGCAGGCGTCGCTTTAGGCGATTTGGACGCTATTGCCGTCACGCGCGGCCCAGGCCTGATCGGATCCTTGCTCGTCGGAGTCACCTACGGCAAAGTGCTCTCGCTCGCGCTCGGAAGGCCGCTCATCGGCGTCAATCATTTGGAAGGTCACGTTCACGCTGTGTTGCTTGAGGCTCGAAGCAGCGCTCGCGAACCGCGCCTGCCCGCAGTTTGCCTGATCGTGTCCGGCGGCCACACCGTGCTTTATCGCGTCGAATCGCACGGCGTGGATGCCGCGGCGCGATTCGCGTACGTGCGCATCGGCGGTACGCGCGATGATGCGGCCGGCGAAGCCTACGACAAAGTCGCCCGCATGCTCGCGCTGGGCTTCCCCGGAGGCCCTATCGTGGACCAGTTGGCCCCCCACGGCGATCCGCGAGCCATTCGCTTCGGCGAGCCGCGCATGAAGGGTAATCCCTTCGATTTCAGTTTCAGCGGCATCAAGACTGCGGTCCTCTATCATCTGCGCCGCAATCCTCAGTTTCAGCCGGAAATCGAAGTGCGGCAGCAGGCGCTGGCTCGCGGCGAACGCTCGGCCGACGCTCTGCGCACACTTTCATCGCAGGCCACGCTCGACTTGATCGCCAGCTTCCAGCACTGCGTGGTCGAAAATCTCGTCTCGCGCACCCTGGCAGCGGCGGAGCAGCAGTCCGCGCGCACCGTCCTGGTTTCCGGCGGGGTGGCGGCCAATTCCGAGTTGCGGCGTTCGTTTCAGGCCGAGGGTCAGCGCCGCTCGATCGAAGTGTTTTTCCCCAGCCGCCATCTTTCCACTGACAATGCCGCCATGATCGCCGCCGCCGGCTATCCGCGGTTCATGGCCGGCGAGCACGAATCGGCCACGCTGAATCCCGACCCGGGACTTTCTCTCGCCTGAACGCAGTTTCTTCCAGGGTGCTTTCCAGGAGGACGAGAACTCGGAGGCAGAATCGCGCGCGCTTGGGCAGGCCGACAAATCCGCTAAAGCAGGGGAGGCTCGTAGATGTATCCCAGGCCGTCGAGCGTCACGGCGTAGGCGCGCTCGCCATCCGCGCTCCAGCGAAGATCGGCGACGCTATCGGCTGCGTGTTCGTCGAAGACCGCAAGCTGGCTCAAATCCACGACGAACAGCCGGCCCTTTGCTGAATTTTTCAGCCATGAGCTATAGAACACGGCCAGCGGCAAATCCGGATGGCAAGCACTCAGCTCCGCGCCAAACGGCAGCGTTTCCGCCTCCATCGTTTCCGTATCCAGCCGGTAGGCCTGCCCCGCGGCGCAATACACGATCTGTTGTCCGTCCGAAGTCCACTGCAGGTCGGTGATGTGGCCCTGCGCGGGAAATGTTCGCCGCTCTTTCATCTCGGGAAGGTCCACGATGGCGATGGAATCGTCCGCCCATTCACCGCGAAATTCCACCACGCTGGCGAGCCAGCGTTCATCGGGCCTGAAAGCCGTGGCGCCATATCCCCGGAACGCGCCCTCTTCTCCGAATTCGGCTTCATAGGTCTGGCGCTCGATCCAGTCCGGCGGCCCGAGTTCGGCGGTGGCCACACTACGAAATGGCATCTCGCCGGTCTGTGTTTTCCACACACGCAATCTCGCCACTCGGGATCCGCGCGAAGCCGAAGCGAAATAGCTTCCGCGGTTTGACCACGTCAGCCGCTCGGGGAACGACTCGAACCGCCCGAATTGACCGACGATTCTGCCGCCCTGCACGTCGAAGTCGTATAACTCGTTTGGCCAGCCATCCACCGCGGCCACCACGCTCGCGCTAGTGGGCGACCAACCCAGCGCCGCTCGCTTTTCGGTCGCGCCATTGGCGCCGCGCAACGCAACTCCATCTGGAGCCGGCAGCGTGAGCGCAGTGCCATTGTGCTCGATATCGTGCAGCACCGCGCGCCGCGCGCCGCCTTCACCCACCGTGATGACTTGGCCCCCGGGCGCCACTGCCACATTCGCGGCGCGCCCGGTGAACACTTTTTGAATCTGCCAATTCGAATTTCGAGCCAGGTCGCGCAGCCCGCGCACAATCAGGGCCGCCGAACGAACGGCTAGCGGCTGCTTGGCGGCTACCACCAGATCGCCGGAAATTTCC
>JBAVQT010000086.1:0-7956 GCA_049694295.1 Candidatus Acidiferrales bacterium | reverse complement strand
GGCGCGCACCGTGGAGGCTTCGATCAACCGCGCGCTCCAGGCGTTGCTCGAACGAAACGAGCGGCTGGCGAGCGAAGTGTTTCTCACCGAGCCGCGAATCAACGAAATGGAAATTCTAGTGGACGAGCACGCTATTCGCATGCTGCGGCAGGGAAATCTGCTCGACGCGGACGTTCGCCTGATCGTGGCTTCGCTGAAAATCAACAACGACCTTGAACGCATGGGCGATCTGGCGGTGAATCTCAGCGAGCGCGCCATCTCGCTCGCTGCCATGGGCCCGGTGCAGGCGCCGCCGGAGATCGATCCGATGGTGGCGGCGGTTCGGGCCATGGTTTCGAAATGCCTGGGCGCGCTAATTTTCCAGAACATCGAACTTGCGAATCAAGTGCTGGGAAGCGATGACGTGGTGGATCGCTATCGCGATCAGCTTTTCGAAGCCCTGCTGGCCGGCATGACCGCCGATCCATCGCTGGCCGCTCCGAATCTCCATTTTGTTCTCGCGTCGCGGCATCTCGAGCGGATTGCCGATCACGCGACTAACATCGCGGAAGACGTTCTGTTCTGGGTCCGAGGCCTGGAAGTGCGCCACGGCCGCGCCCGCCAAATCGCGGCAGAGCAACAGAGCGCCGCGGCCGCGAATGCCGTGTAATCGAGTTTTCACACGCGACCCATCCGTCAGTCAGAGTGCCAAACTAGATTTCATCCCGGCTCAAGAGTGGGCTTTGATTCCGGCGTTTCGGCCCGCTGATACCATGACGAATTCATTTCCTGGAAGTTCCGGCGCTTCGGCCGTTTGCGCCAGGAACGCAACATCCAGGCCGGGCCCTCCTTCAAGGCGCGGTTCCACCTGCCCCCGGGTGCCGCGCCTTTCATCCATCTCGGGGTCTCCGGTGTTTTCACCTCGAGTTCGCAGCGATGTAACGCGGTTGTAACAATTCGCGTACAAAATCCCATATAGAGGAGAAATCAAACGTGATGAAAAAATTCCCGCTCGCGATCCTGCTGCTGTTCGCATTGGCCGCCAGTGCTGGAGCGCAGAACGGCACCGTGCTCTTAAACGCCGCCGGCGCGACCTTTCCCTATCCGATTTATTCGAAATGGTTCGATGCGTACCATCAGGCTCATCCCAACGTTCAGGTTAACTACCAGTCCATCGGTTCGGGCGGCGGGATTCGTCAACTGCTCGCCGGCACCGTTGATTTCGGCGCTTCGGACGGTCCGATGAGCGATGAGCAGCTCGCGCAGGCCAAGTTTAAAATCCTCCATTTTCCGACGGTGCTGGGCGCGGTGATCCCCACCTATCACATTCCGGGGGTTTCCGTGGAGTTGAACTTCACGCAAAAGGCGCTGGCCGGAATTTTTCTGGGCACCATCACCAAGTGGAACGACCCCGAAATCACGATGGCCAATCGCGGAGTGAAGCTGCCCGGGGACGATATCGTGGTGGTTCACCGTTCCGATGGCAGCGGGACCACATACATTTTCACGGACTTTCTCTCAAAGGCCAGCGCGGATTGGAAGAGCAAGGTAGGCAACGGCACTTCGGTGAACTGGCCGGTGGGCCTGGGGGGCAAGGGGAATGAAGGGGTCACCGGGCTGGTGAAGCAGACGCCCGATTCGATCGGCTACATCGAGCTGATCTACGCGCTGCAAAACAAAATCACTTTTGGAACGGTTCAGAATGTCGACGGGAAATTTGTGAAGGCCGATCTGGCCGGCGTAACTGCCGCAGCTCAGGGCGCCGCGAAAAACATGCCGGAGGATTTTCGAGTCTCCATCACCAACGCTCCGGGCGCGTCGGCGTATCCAATATCGAGTTTTACCTGGCTGCTAATCCCGGCACAGATTTCAGATACCGGGAAGCGCGATGCCATCAAGGACTTCCTGAAATGGATGCTCACCGAGGGCCAGAAATACAATGAAGGCCTTTCCTACGCCGAACTGCCCAAGCCAGTGATCGTCAAGGAGCTGAAGGCCATCTCGCTGGTCCAGTAACTCCGATGTCAGCCCCCGCAACCACAGCGATCGAGACTGCGGCACCGCAAGTATCGGGGCCGCGGGCGTTGGTCCGCCGCCTGAGCGAGGGCGACGAAGTCGCGCACTTGGTCACGCTCGTGTTTGCCGCCGGAATATTGCTGCTTACTTCGATGCTGGTCTGGGAGCTTTGGACCAACTCGCACCTGTCACGTGCGAAATTCGGATGGGGATTTTTTTTGGGGCGTGTGTGGGACCCTGTCTTTAACAATTTCGGCGCTGCTCCCTTCATCTACGGCACGCTGGTGACCTCCGCGATTTCACTTTCGATCGCAGTGCCGCTGGGCCTGGCGGCGGCGATTTATCTTTCGGAGCTCGCACCGCGCCGCTTGAGCGACATCGTGGCATTCCTGATTGATTTGCTGGCCGCCGTGCCGAGCGTCATCTACGGATTGCTGGGAATCTTCGTCGTGGTGCCGCTGATGCGCACTGCGATCGGTCCCTTCCTGAAGTCCACGCTCGGATTTCTTCCGTTTTTCCAGGGACCGAACTACGGCGTGGGGTTTCTCACCGCCGGAGTGGTGCTGGCGATCATGATCGTGCCGTACATTATTTCGGTTTCGCGCGAAGTGCTGCTGACCGTGCCGCGCGAGCAGCGTGAGGCGGCCCTGGGCCTGGGTGCGACGCGGTGGGAAGCAACCTGGAAAGCGGTGGTGCCGTGGGCGCGCACCGGGATCATGGGGTCGGTGTTTTTGGCGCTGGCTCGCGCGCTGGGCGAGACCATGGCGGTGGTGATGGTGATCGGCAGCGATCCGAAAATTTCCGCTTCACTCTTTTCTCCGGGCGACACCATCGCTTCCACCATTGCGAGCCAATTTACGGAAGCGACCGGCGAACTTTTTCTGAGTTCGCTGATCGAGCTGGGCCTGGTGCTTTTTCTAATGACATTTATCCTCAACGGCCTCGCGCGGATATTGATCGTTGCCACCGAGCGCGGCGCAGCGCGGCCGGCATGAGTATAGACCGCATTCGCCTGCTCTGGCGCAAGTCGCTGAACGGCGTGATGCTCACGCTGACGGGTGTCGCCGCCTTCTCCGTGGTCGCCGTACTTTTTATGATCCTGGGCTATCTGCTTTGGAACGGCGGCTCCTCGCTAAACTTGAATTTCTTCATCAAGCTGCCGACGCCGGTGGGGGAATCGGGCGGCGGGATGGCCAACGCGATCGTCGGCAGCCTGAAATTGTTATTTCTCGCGGCGATCATGGGGCTGCCGGTGGGATTGATGGCGGGCGTCTACCTGGCGGAGTTCGGTGGCAAGACTTTTTCGTTCGTGATTCGCTATACGACGGACCTGCTCAATGGGGTGCCTTCGATCGTCATCGGCATATTTGCTTATTCGCTGGCGGTCTTGCCGGTAAAGCATTTCTCTACGCTAGCGGGAGGCGTCGCGCTGGGGATCATGGTGATCCCCATCACGGTTCGCAGCACCGAGGAATTTTTGCGTTCGGTGCCCAATAACATGCGCGAAGCATCCATGGCTCTGGGCGCAAACAAATGGCGGACGATTGCGCGCGTGATTCTTCCGGCGGCTAGCGGCGGGATACTCACCGGCATGCTACTGGCTCTTGCTCGGGTAGCCGGCGAGACTGCGCCGCTGCTTTTCACTGCGTTCGGCAATCGTTACTGGAGTCCGGGTTGGGGGCAGCCCACTTCTTCGCTGCCGGTGATGATCTACACGTATGCGATCGCGCCATACGACGACTGGCACCGCCAAGCGTGGGCAGCGGGTCTGGTGCTATTGATGCTGGTTTTGCTGGCAAACCTGGGCACCCGCTTGCTGCTGAATCGCGGAGGCTCGGTGCGGAGTGTCTGACATCGTTTCAGCCTCGCAGGGAATTAGCGGCGCGGCCGCGAGGCTCGCGCTCGAACCTAGGATCGCGGATCCGTCCGCTTCGGCTTCGGTCAAGGAGGCGCCGGTGCGCTTTCAGATTGCCAACCTGGATTTCTTCTACGGACCGAAGCAGGCCGTATTCGGCCTCAGCCTCAAAATTCCCGCGAATCGCGTCACCGCACTGATCGGGCCCTCGGGCTGCGGGAAATCCACGTTTCTGCGCACGCTCAACCGCATGAACGAAACGATTCGTAACACGCGCGTCGCGGGAGAGATTCAGCTCGATGGGCAAGACGTGCTGAAAATGGATGTGGTGGGCCTGCGGCGGCGCGTGGGCATGGTGTTCCAGCGCCCCAATCCTTTTCCGAAATCTATTTTCGACAACGTGGCTTACGGTTTGCGCATTAACGGATTCAAAGGCCGGTTGAGCGAGCACGTGGAGCACAGCCTGCGCCGCGCCGCGCTGTGGGACGAAGTGAAAGATCACCTGCACAAATCGGCGTTCGCGCTTTCCGGCGGACAGCAGCAGCGCCTGTGCATCGCGCGCGCGCTGGCGGTAGATCCCGAAGTGCTGTTGCTCGATGAGCCGTGTTCGGCGCTCGATCCGGTGACCACCGCCAAGATTGAAGAGCTGATGTTCCAGCTCAAAGACAGCTGCACCATGATCATCGTGACTCACAACATGCAGCAGGCCGCGCGCGCCAGCGACTTCACCGCGTTTCTCCTGGATGGCAAGCTCATCGAACACAGCGAGACACCCAAGCTCTTTACCACTCCCACCGATCCGCGTACCGAGGCTTACATTACGGGTCGGTTTGGATAAGATTTTTCTGCAAGGCGCACACGGGCGGCTCGGCCGCTCAATTTGCAGAGGATTACGAGAAGGGACGAGCGAATGGAACGACATTTCACGCACGATCTCGACGAACTGAAGCAGCGCCTGCTTTGGATGGGCAGCCTTTCGGAGCGCGCCGTGCATCAAGCGGTGCACGCCGTGCTGGACGCCGAAGAACAGCTTGCCGAGACGGTGCTCAACGAAGAGGACGCGATCAACGAAATGCAGATAGAAATTGACGAGCGCGTGCAGCGGCTGCTGGCTCTGCAACAGCCGATGGCCGCCGATCTGCGTTTTTTGCTGGCGGTTTCGCGGATCAATGGCGATCTGGAGCGCATCGGCGATCAGGCCGTGAACATCGCGCATTCCGCCATGCGTATTTTGCGCCATCCCCAAGTGAAGCCTTACGTGGACCTGCCGCGAATGAGCGAGCTTGCGGAGGCCATGGTCCGCGACAGCTTAAATTCACTGGTCCGCGGCGATCTCGATCTCGCGCAGTCCGTGCTGCAGCGAGACGATCATGTGGACCGCTTGCGGGACCAGCTTTTCCGCGAGTTGCTTACCTATATGATGGAAAATTCGGCGACAGTGTTTCCGTCGTTCGAGCTGATCCTGGTGGCCAAGAATTTGGAGCGCATCGCGGACCACGCCACCAACATCGCGGAAGATGTAATCTATTACGTCGCCGGCCGGGACGTTCGCCATCCGGCGCTCGACCGCCGCTAGCGTGGGGGTAGGGCCGCTCCAGGCGCGCCAAGCGATAAACAATCGCAAGGGAGAAAGGATCGTGAAGTCTTCAGGTGGACATACGTCAGGCGGTTCGATTTACAGCCGAGCGAGCGCAGCGGCTTCGTCTTCGCAGAGATCCAGCATGGTATCCAGCCGGACCATCTTCAGCAACATGATCACGCGTTTATTCGCGCCGTAGAACACACATTTGCCGCCGGAACGCTTCAGCGTGGTAAACGCACGCACCAGCGCGCCGATTCCCGAGCTATCGAGATCGGTGACGGCCCCCAGGTTCACGGCCACCTGCGCCGATCCCGAATCCACTAACTGCTGAATCTGGGTGCGAAAGGCTTCTTCGGCCTCGCCCAGTTTCAGCGGCCCTTCGAGATCAAGGATCGTCGCCCTGCCGGTTTTGCGGATGCCAATGGTCACGTGCGCCTCGCGCTGCCAGCAAAGCTAACCGAATTACCCGCGCCAAGCAAGAGCTGTGGCTTACGCAAGAGATACGTCGCAACGAACGAGGAGCGCCAGGGAACAAGCGTACGAAGCGATTTCGTACTTATGGAGCCGGCTACCTGCGAGTGGCCATTCGCGATATACTCGCGCCACTGAAATTTTTCCGCTCGCGCGGGCACCAGGAGTGGAGAAGACTGGTCCCGAAATTTTAAATCGGAGGAATCCCTTCCATGGTCACTGCCGTAGCGCCACCACCGCCGTCTGGGGAGCCTTCCGCGCCGGTCAGTTCATTCGGCCGGGTTATCGGCGCGATCTTCAGTCCGAAGCCGACTTTTGAGTCCATCGCGGAGCGGCCCACGTGGATCGTTCCGGTGGTACTGAGTACCATCATGTTTCTCGGTGTGGTGGGAGTTTTCTCGGCGCGCGGAGGCTGGCCGAGTTTCTTCCAGAAGCAGGACGCGAAGAGTTCGCGCTTCCAACAAATGACCCAGGAGCAACAGGAAAAGGCTTACGAGGGCCAGATGAAGTACGGTCCTCCGTTCAGCTATGCCGAGGGTTTGGTGTTTCCGATTCTGAGCGTGGTGATCGTGGCGGCGATCTACATGCTGCTCTTCCGCCTTGCCGCGGCAACGGAAGTTCCTTTCGCGACGTCCATGGGCATCGTCGCTTACGCCTGGATGCCGTTCCTCATTCACGGACTTCTTTCCATTCTGGTCTTGTTTTTGAAAGATCCAACGACAGTCGATTTGCAAAATTTGGTGGCTTCAAATCCGGGCGCGTTGCTCGGCGACGAGGCTGCCAAATGGCTGGTCGCGCTGCTCAGCAGCATCGACATTTTCACCATCTGGGTGCTGGTCCTGCTAGGCATCGGATTTAGCGCCACCAACCCGAAGAAGGTCTCGTTCGGGAAAGCATTTGGGGTGGTTTTGTCGGCTTGGATTTTGTGGGTGATCGTCAAGGTCGGCCTGGCTGCCGCTTTCTCCTGATAAACTGGTTCGGATGGCATTCGAGTTCGAAGTTTTAGCGAGCGATCCGTCTGGCGCGCGATTGGGGCGCCTCTCGACGCCGCATGGCGCGATCGAAACCCCCGCGTTCATGCCGGTTGGCACCGCCGCAACGGTGAAAAGCCAGACGCAAGGCGACCTCGAGACGCTCGACGCACAGATCATCCTCGCCAACACGTATCATTTATATCTCCGCCCCGGCCATGAGCTGATTCGGCGCATGGGCGGCCTTCACAAATTCATGTCATGGTCCCGCCCGATCCTCACGGATTCTGGCGGCTTCCAGGTTTTCAGCCTCAGCGAGTTGCGCAAAGTGAGCGACGAGGGAGTGCTGTTCCGCTCGCATCTGGACGGCTCCGAGCATTTTCTTTCGCCGGAAAAAGCGTTGGAGATCGAAATCGCGCTCGGTGCGGACATCATTATGGTTCTAGATGAATGCATCGAGGCACCGGCCGAGGAAGCGCGCGCCCGTGATGCGGCGGCGCGTACTCTGGCATGGGCCCGCCGCTCGCGCGACTATTTTGCGCAGCATGGCGATGTGGAGCGCCAGGCGCTTTTCGCGATCGTGCAGGGCGGCACGCACGCCGCGCTACGGCGGGAAAATGCGGACGCGCTGGTGGAGATGGGATTCGCGGGGTACGCCATCGGAGGGCTGGCGGTCGGCGAATCGCACGGCGTCACGTGCGAGATGGCTGGCATCGCCGCCGCGCGACTGCCCGCCACGCGCCCACGCTATCTGATGGGTGTCGGCAAGCCGGAGCAGATTCCCGATTACGTGGCGCTCGGTGTAGACATGATGGATTGCGTGTTGCCGACCCGCAGCGCGCGTCACGGCTGTCTGTTTACCTCGCAGGGACGAGTGCTGATCCGCAACGCGCAGTACGCACAGGACCCGCGTCCTATCGACGAAAACTGTGGGTGCGCGGTGTGCCGCCGCTATTCGCGCGCCTATCTTCGCCATCTTTACATTTCCGGCGAAGCGCTCTCAGCCATCCTAAACACCCACCACAACATCTTCTTTTACCTTGACATCATGCGTAAAATCCGCGAGGCTATCCGTTTTGGAC
>JBAVQT010000085.1:0-2060 GCA_049694295.1 Candidatus Acidiferrales bacterium | reverse complement strand
CTATGGATTCGGCCACCTGCACTTCATCACTTTTAGTTGCCGCGATCGCCTGCCTCTCCTCGGTTCCGCGCTAGCTCGAAATATATTTGCCGAAGCCCTCGACGGCATCCGGGATCGATATGGTTTCAAGCTCGTCGGATACGTGGTGATGCCGAACACGTCCATCTTTTGATCGGCGAACCGCGGACGGGCACGCCTTCGACCGCGATGCAACTTCTCAAGCAGCGCGCTTCGCGGCTCATTCACAAGCAGGAGAGCAAGCGTGCCGCCGAATCGCAAGCACGCCCTTCGCACAGATCAGCAGCCGAAAGGAACGGGAGCTTCTGGGAGACGCGATTCTATGATTTCAACGTATGGAGTCGGAAGAAGAAAATCGAAAAACTTGCGTACATGCACATGAATCCGGTGAAGCGCGGCTTGGCGAGCCGCCCGGACGGTTGGATCTGGAGCAGTTATTCGTTCTACCAAGGAAAGGGAGAAGGTCTGATTCGAATCGATCTGGTCGAGTGATAGCTGCGCCATTCAGTTTCGAAAGACGAAGCAAGAAAGGTAAAGCAAAAAGTCAAAAGCCCCACCCTCGCATACCGAGGATGGAACACCCGGCGAGCGATTAGGCGCGGGGGGCTATTTGCGGAGGTCTTTGAGGATTTCGCGGGCGGCGTTGTGGCCGGAGATGCCGGTTACGCCGTTGCCGGGGTGGGTGCCGTTGGCGCAGAGGTAGAGGCCCTGGATGGGGGTGCGGTAACGCGCCCAGCCGAGAATGGGGCGCATGGTGAAGATTTGGTCGAGGGCCAGTTCGCCGTGGAAGGGGTGGCCGCCGCTGAGGCCGTAGATATTTTCGAGATCGAGAGGAGTGAGAAGCTGCTGCGCGAGAATTTTATTCGAGAGATCGGGAGCGTAGGCTGAAAGGGTGTGGAGGATCGCGTCGCGCAAGGATTCGCGCTGCCGCGGCTGCGACCAATCGGAATTTTTCAGCTGGCGGGGCGCGAACTGCATGCTGATGGACATCACGTGTTTGCCGGCGGGAGCCAGAGTGGAATCGAGAATGGTGGGAATCGAAATATCGAGATAGGGCGCGGGAGAAAATTCGCCGTACTTGGAGTGATCGAAGGCGCGCTCGAGATAGTCGATGCCGGGGCCGATGTGGATGCGGCCAGCGAGGGCGGATTTGGCGTCGGGGGAATCGCGGAGCGCGGTGAAATCCGGGAGCGCGTCGAGCGCGAGATTGAGTTTGGCGACGTTGCCCTGAGAGCGATAGTGCTGCATTTTCACCACGAAGCTGGGCGGGAGATGCACGGGATCCAGCAGGCCGAGGAAGGTGCGGTGAGGGTCGGCGCCGGAGACGACTTTTTTTGCGGCGATTTCTTCGCCGGTGGAAAGCGCGACGCCGGTGGCGACGCCTTTCTTGACGATGATCTGGGCGACTTCGGCGCCGGTGCGAATTTCCGCGCCAGCCGATTTTGCGGCGGAGGCCATGGCGGCGGTGAGCGCGCCCATGCCGCCTCGCGGGACGGCGGAATTGCCCACGGGATAGGGATCCGACGCGGCGCGAAGAAGCAGCAGGGCGGTGGAACCGGCGGACCAGGGGCCGAGAGCGGCGCCAAAAATTCCGCGAGCCGCGACCATGGCGCGGAGAAGATCGGTCTCAAAAAATTCGGCGACGAAATCCGCGGCGGCCATGGGACCCCAGCGAATCAGGCGCATCATTTCTTTCTTGCCGAGGCCCCGAAGTTTTTTGCCGACCTTGAAAAGCTTCCAGACGTCTTCCCCGCTGGGTTTTTCGATGGTGAGCGGAGTGAGCGTGAGCACCTGGGCGAGAATGGCGGCGATGCGCGCGAGCGAAGCTTGAAATTCGGGGTACTGGAGGGCGTCTTTCGCGGAAAATTTTGCGATTTCCGCGGAGGAGCGCTGCGCGTCAGTAAAAAGAGTGAGCGCGCGGCCATCGGGCAGCGGCGCGAAGTTGCGCACGGGCGATTCGAGGCGCTCGAGGCCATGGCGCGCGAGCTGCATGTCTTCAACGATGGCGGAAAGCGGCGGCCCGCCGGCATGCGCGACGGTGG